>VBKF01000096.1 GCA_005888095.1 Deltaproteobacteria bacterium
AGCGGCGGGCCGAACAGGCAGCCCGCGTTCGTGCACTGCAGGAACTTGCACGTGCCGCCCGGGCAGTCGGCGGCCGTCGTGCAGGCGTTGTGGTGATTCGAGCCGCCCGAGCAGCGGTTGCCGCCCGCCTCGGTGGGCGAGGTCCCGCTCAGGGTGAGAGTCGTGCCCGTGCACGCCGCCTTGCTGAATGACTTCCCCTGGTCGGGGACGGTAGAGGGCAGCGGCACCCCCACGCCCGCGCCGCCGAAGTAGAGCCCGCCGCAGTTGAGCGACAGGAAGTTCGGGTTCGTGTCTGAGGCGAGGTGCCCGCAGGTGCCCGAGCCGACCCCGGTCGTGAACGTCACCTGCGACGGCGCCCCGCCCGAGCAGGTGCACGACGGGACGGTCGTGGTCGTGGTGCTCGTCGTCGTGGTGGTCGACGTCGCAACCGTCGTGCTCGTGGTGGTCGTCGTCGTGCTGCTCGACGTCGCAACCGTCGTGCTCGTGGTGGTCGTCGTCGTGCTGCTCGACGTCGCAACCGTCGTGCTCGTGGTGGTCGTCGTCGTGCTGCTCGATGTCGCAACCGTCGTGCTCGTGGTCGTGGTGGTCGGGGTCGTTGCCACCGTGCTCGTGGTGGTCGTGGTGGTGGTGGTCGTGGTCGTCGGCGGGCACGAGCCGGAGGCCCCACCCGGGCACAGGGTCCCGATCATATCGCCGCAGCTACCGCAGGCGTTGGCACCGCTACCGCAGTCGCATGTCCCGGCTTTGCAGGCGCTTATGACAGCCTTGAAGCACCCGGACTTCGCCCCGCCCGAAAGGCCTGAGAGTGCGACTTCGTCCTTGCAAGCGGTATGACCACACGGTGCCGCGCCCGCGCGGGGCACCGGCCCCACCAGCAACAGGGCGATCACTGCGATGAAGGTGACAAGGCTCCCCTTCGTTCTGACGTCTGTCATGGGGGTTCTCCTGCGGTTGCGAGGCGTGACTGACCTTCCTCATCGTCCTCCGTGCACCAGCACGTGAGGGTGCTGACCTGGGTGACACCAGACTCGATTGCGAGCGAATCAGCAACCTGTGTTGGGCGTGAATATCTACGCGAAAAAGGGCGAGCCTTGTGTAAAAGGTTGGGGAGATCGCGCCGGTCCGACGCCCTATGGCACCTGCCCGATGTCGTGCCCGAGGGCAGGACCGGGTGGGACCAGCCGGGCGGAGCGATCCCGCACGTATTCCCGCGTCGGATGGGGCGCCAGTCCAGGCGTGGGCGTCGCCACACCCTCTCTTATTGGTCGGACCGGAAGTCCGGAACTGGAAGCCATCATGGTATCTAGGCGCGACGGCCCGGACGCTTGGTCTTCGCGCATCCGCCGCGACCACCAACGCATGACGCCGCGCCGGCGCTTGTTCCTGCATCGCGACTCTGCTACCGAATGATCAATGCCCTTCACCATCGTCGCGGAGAACTGCACGGGCTGCACGGCCTGCGAGAAGCGCTGCCCGACGCACGCGATCAGCGGCGACCCGAAGAAGGCGTTCTTCATCGAGCCCGCCCTGTGCATCGACTGTGGCGCCTGCGGCGTCATCTGCCCGGACGAGGCGATCCTCGACACCTACGGCAACGTCACCAAGGTGCTAAAGCGCCAGGAACGGCCGATCGCCATCGTGCACCCGGACAATTGCAACGGCTGCGGCGTCTGCATCGACGTCTGCCCGTTCGACTGCATCTACCCCTCCCCCGAGAACCAGGCCCAGTACCTCGGCAAGGTGGAGGTCGACGAGAAGACCTGCGTCGGCTGCAAGCTGTGCGAGGAGGTGTGCGGCTGGGAGGGCATCTACATCATGCCCGGCAAGGAGAAGGCCGCCTTCCTCTCGTCGCTCGGCCACGGGCTCGACGAGAGCGCCGCGTAGCCCACGCGCGCCGCTACCCGACGATCTTGTTCAGCGGGTACTCGATGATCCCGACCGCCCCGGCGCGCAGGAGCCGCGGGATCAAGTCGCGCACCGTGGCCTCCGCGATGACGCTCTCGACCGCGAACCAGTCGGTCGCGTTGAGGTTCGAAACCGTCGGCGCCGTGATCGCGGGCAGGAGCGCGATCACCTCCTGGAGCCGGGCTGCCGGCACGTTCATCTTGAGCCCGACCTGGGCTTCGGCGCGGAGCGCGCCCGCCAGCAGCAGGCCGATCTGCTCGACCTTCTCGCGCTTCCAGCCGACGCCCCAGGCAGCGCGGTTGGCGATCAGCTGGGGCACCGACTCGAAGAGCTCGCACACGATGCGCAGCCCGTGCGCGCGGATCGTCGAGCCGGTTTCGGTGACCTCGACGATGGCGTCGACCAGTCCCTCGGCGACCTTGGCCTCGGTGGCGCCCCACGAGAACTCGATCTGCACGTCGATGCCGCGCTCGGCGAACCAGCGCCGGGTGTAGCCCACCAGCTCGGTGGCGATGCGCCCGCCACGCAGGTCCTCCGGCCGCTGCACGCGCGAATCGGGGCCGACGACCAGCACCCAGCGCGTGGGGCGCAGGCTCGTCTTGGAGTAGACGAGCTCGTGCGCGACGACGACGTCCGCGTCGTGCTCGAGGACCCAGTCGCGGCCGGTGATGCCCGCGTCGAGCGTGCCGCTCTCGACGTAGCGGGCCATCTCCTGCGCGCGCACGAGGAGACAGCGGAGGCTCGGGTCATCGACGGTGGGGAAGTAGCTGCGCGCGTCGGCGTTGATCTTCCAGCCCGAGCGGCGGAAGAGCTCGATCGTCGCGGCCTCGAGGCTGCCCTTCGGGATGCCGAGCCGGAGGACGCTCATCAATCGCGTGGCGCCTCGCGAGGCGTGGCGATCACGCGCCAGTCGGCGCCGTCGCGGCCCTCGACGCGGCGGAAGAAGCAGCTTCGGTAGCCGAGGTGACAGGCGACGTCACCCACCTGCTCGACCCGCAGCAGGACGGCATCCGCGTCGCAGTCGACCAGTACCTCGCGTACGTGCTGCAGGTGACCGGAGGTCTCGCCCTTCACCCAGAGGGCCTTGCGCGAGGTGCTCCAGTAGGTGGCCTGGCGGGTGGCGAGCGTCCGCTGCCACGCCTCGCGGTTCATGTAGGCGACCATCAGGATCTCGCCGCTCGCCGCGTCCTGCGCGATCGCCGGCACGAGGCCGCCCCGCTTCTCGAAGTCGGGCTCCGGCATGGCCTCGCTCCTAGCATGCCGCGGGTGCGCGGGCGAGAGTTGGACGATCACACGAGCGTCGGCTAAAGGACCCGCATGAAGCTCTCCGAGATCGCGCGGGTGCTCGGCTGCGAGCTGCGAGGCGACGGCGACGTCGAGATCACAGACGTGGCGCCGATCGAGGACGCGCCGCCGGGGACGCTCACGTTCGTGGCCGATCGCCGCCACGCGCATGGGCTCGCCGGCTCGCGCGCGGCGGCGGTGCTGCTCCCGCCCGACGCCCCCGACGTGCCGCTGCCCTCGCTGCGCAGCCCGGAGCCGTATGCCGCCTTCGTCGCCGCGGTCGAGCTCTTCCACCGGCCGTGGCGGCCGGAGCCCGGCGTGCATCCGACGGCGGTGGTCGCGGCAACGGCGAAGATCGGTCCCGAGGCCGCCATCGGACCGCACGTCGTCATCGGTGAACGGGCGGTGATCGGACGCCGCGCGGTGCTCGATGCGCACGTCGTCATCTACCGCGACGTCCGGATCGGCGACGCCTTCACGGCGTATGCGGGCGTGGTGGTGCGCGAGGGCGTGCGGATCGGCCACCGCGTCACGCTGCACGCGGGCGCGGTGATCGGCAGCGACGGCTTCGGCTTCCTGCCGCTGGCCGAGGGCAACCGCAAGATCCCCCAAGTCGGGACCGTGGTCGTCGAGGACGATGTCGAGATCGGCGCCAACGCCACGGTCGATCGTGCCACGCTCGGCGCCACCGTGGTCGGCCGCGGCACGAAGATCGACAACCTGGTGATGGTGGGGCACGGCTGCCGGATCGGCCCGCACTGCCTGATCGCCGGACAGGTGGGTCTGGCGGGCAGCACGACGCTCGGGGCGCGGGTGATGCTCGGCGGGCAGGCGGGCTCGGCCGGCCACCTGACCGTGGGCGACGGGGCTCGCATTGCCGCCCAGTCCGGGGTCCCTCGGGATCTTCCCGCCGGCGGCGAGTACGCGGGCTATCCCGCCGTCGAGGCCCGCGAATGGCGGCGCGTCTCGGCGAGCCTGCCACGCCTGCCCGATCTGTTGCGGCGCGTGCGCCGCGTGGAGCGGGCCCTCGGGATCGGCGCCGCGGAGGAGCCCGGATGACCGAGGCCGCAGCCGCCCTTTGTCGGCGTTTCCCACCGGGCTATAGTGACTTCGGCCCCCACGCCATGAAGATCACGGTCAGCGACATCAAGGCGGAGCCGCAGCACCTCTCGTACGTCGAGGAAGTGGAGGAGCTGAACCAGCGGCTCGGCCGCGGCGTCCGCGACTTCCAGGTCGCCCCGGGCATGGACGTGGACGTGGAGTATTACCGCGCCGGTCTCGATCTGTTCTTCCAGGGCACGGTGCGCGGCGAGGTGGTCGGGAGCTGCGCGCGTTGCCTCGAGGAATATCCCTTCCCGCTCGATCGGCGCTTCGCCTTCGTGCTCACGCCGCGCGTCGCGGCGGGCGTCGCGAAGGGAGAGCTGTCCGTCGAGGAGCTCGAGCTCGCCACCTACACGGGCGAGGAGGTCGACCTCACCCCGCTCGTCTACGAGGAGACCATCCTGGCACTGCCGACGCGCGCCCTGTGCGGGGAGGGCTGCCGGGGGCTCTGCCAGCGCTGCGGCGCGAACCTGAACGAGGGCCCGTGCGGATGTGCCCGCGCGGAGGATCCCGCCGCGCATCCGCGAGCCAAGTAGCCGCCGGCAAGAGGAGGAGACCCGATGGCCGTCCCCAAGCGCCGCACGTCGGCGGCGAAGCGAGACAAGCGGCGCGCGCACGACGCGCTCCAGGCACCCCACGTGATCGCCTGTCCGCAGTGTGGCGAGGCGACGCAGCGCCATCGCGCCTGTCCGCACTGCGGCACGTACCGCGGCCGCAAGGTCGTCGACGTCGAGGAAGGCTAGGGCAACGTGGCGCGCCCGGGGGCGGTCTGATGGCGGCGGCTGCCGTCTGCCTCTTTCCGGGGCAGGGATCGCAGCGCGTCGGCATGGGGCGCGATCTCGCGGAGGCGTTTCCGGTCGCGCGGCGCACGTTCGAGGAGGCCGACGACCGTCTCGGCATGCCGCTCTCGCGCCTCTGCTTCGACGGGCCCGAAGCCGTGCTGCGGCTCACCGAGCACGCCCAGCCCGCGATCCTCACGGTCAGCGTGTGCGTCTATCGCGTCCTCCTCGAGACGAGCGGGCTCGTGCCGGCGGCCGTCTGCGGGCACAGCCTCGGCGAGTGGTCCGCGCTCGTCGCGGCGGGCGCTCTCGACTTCGGCGATGCGGTTCGCGGCGTGCGCGAGCGCGGCCGGCTGATGCAGGAGGCGGTGCCTCCGGGCGAAGGCGCGATGGCGGCCGTCCTCGGGCTCGAGGCGGAGGCCGTGGCCAGCCTCTGCGCCGCGGCCGCCGGCACCGATGTGCTGGCCCCTGCCAACCTGAACGGCGGGGGGCAGATCGTGGTCGCGGGTCATGCGCGGGCGGTCGAGCGTCTCGCGGAGCTCGCGACCGCGAGGCGGGGCCGGGTGCAGCGCCTGCCCGTGAGCGCGCCGTTTCACTGCGCGCTGATGGCGCCGGCGGCGGCCGGGCTCGAACGCTTTCTCGCCGGCGTCTCGTTTCGTACGCCGGCGGTCCCGGTGGTGACGAGCGTCGCGGCACGTCCGGTGGCGAGCGCCGCCGAGCTGCCCTCGCTGCTCGTGCGTCAGGTGACCGCGCCCGTACGGTGGGAGGAGACGGTGCGGGAGCTCGCCCGCTTCGGGGCCAGGCTCGCGCTCGAGATCGGCCCCGGGCACGTGCTCACCGGACTCACGAAGCGCATCGAGCCCGCCCTCGCCGGCGTGCCGGTCGGCGACCTCGACGGCATCGCGCGCGCCCGGGAGCTGCTTGCGTGAGCGGCGCGCTCGACGGCCAGCTCGCCCTGGTGACGGGCGCGTCACGCGGCATCGGCCGGGCGATCGCCCTGGCGCTGGGCGGCGCGGGGGCCGAGGTGGTGGCGAGCTATCTCGCGAACGACGCGGCGGCGGAGGACACCGTGCGGCTGATCGGTGCACGCGGCGGGGTTGCGACCGCCGTCCGCTTCGACGTCGGCGACGCCGAGGCCGTGCGTCACGCCGTGCAAAACATCGTTGACCGAAGGGGGAGAATTGATATCCTGGTGAACAATGCCGGACTGGCGATGGACGCCCTGCTCCTGCGTCTCAAGGCAGAAGACTGGGAGCGCGCCCTGCGGGTCAACCTGACGGGCGTCTTTCACTGCACGCGGGCGGCGCTCCGGCCCATGGTCCGGGCCCGTTACGGCCGGATCGTCAACCTCACCTCGGTCGTCGCGGAAATGGGCAACGCGGGGCAGGCGGCCTACGCGGCGGCCAAGGCCGGGGTGATCGGGCTCACCAAGTCGCTCGCCCGCGAGGTCGCCGCCCGCGGCATCACCGTGAACGCGGTCGCGCCGGGGTTCGTCGAGACCGACATGGTCGGGACGCTGAGCGACGAGCAGAGGAGCTTCTACACGAGCGTCATTCCCGCGGGACGCATGGCCGCCGCCGACGAGATCGCCGCGGCGGTCGCCTTTCTCGCCTCGCCCGGCGCGGGGTACATCACCGGACACGTCCTCGACGTGAACGGTGGCCTCTACATGTGAGGCGCGCGGGGCGCGAGAGGCAGGTCAGGAGGGGCACGATGGCAGCGAGCGTGGAGCAGAAGGTGAGGGAGATCATCTGCGAGCAGCTCGGCGTGAGCGAGGAGGAGGTGACGCCGGAGGCGTCCTTCATCGAGGACCTCGGCGCCGATTCGCTCGACATCGTCGAGCTCGTGATGGCGCTCGAGGAAGAGTACGACATGGAGATCTCGGACGAGGAGGCGGAGAAGATCCGCACCGTGCGGGACGTCGTCAACTACATCGAGAGCCACAAGTAAGGGGCAGGTAACGGGATAGATGGCCGCCGCACTCGAACGGACCGATCCGGAGATCTTCGCGGCCATCGGCCGGGAAACGGAGCGGCAGCGGTACAACCTCGAGCTCATCGCCTCGGAGAACATCGTCAGCGAGGCGGTGCTCGAGGCGCAGGGCTCGGTGCTCACCAACAAGTACGCCGAGGGGCTGCCCGGCCGGCGCTACTACGGCGGCTGCGAGTTCGTCGATCAGGTCGAGCAGCTGGCGATCGATCGCGCCCGCGCGCTCTTCGGCGCCGAGGGAGCGAACGTCCAGCCCCACTCCGGCGCGCAGGCGAACATGTGCGTGTACTTCGCCGAGCTCGAGCCCGGTGACACGATCCTCGCCATGAACCTCGCGCACGGAGGCCACCTCACGCACGGCAGCCCGGTCAATTTCTCGGGCCGTTTTTTCCGCGTCGTGCCGTACGGCGTGCGCGAGTCCGACGGGCGCATCGACCTCGACCAGGTCCGCGAGCTGGCGCGGCGCGAGCGGCCGAAGATGCTCGTCGTCGGCCATTCGGCGTACCCGCGGGCGATCGACTTCGCCCCCTTCCGGGCGATCGCCGACGAGGTGGGAGCGACCGTGATGGCCGACATGGCCCACTTCGCGGGCCTGGTCGCCGCCGGCATCCATCCGTCTCCCGTGCCCCACTGCGAATTCGTCACCACGACGACGCACAAGACGCTGCGGGGTCCGCGCGGCGGGATGATTCTCTTCCGCGAGGCCCATGCGAAGACGATCAACGCCTCGGTGTTCCCCGGCAATCAGGGCGGTCCGCTGATGCACGTCATCGCCGCCAAGGCGGTGGCGCTGAAGGAGGCGTCGTCGCCCGAGTTCCGGGCCTACCAGCGGCAGGTCGTCGCCAACGCGCAAGCGCTCGGCCAGGGCCTCGTGCGCCGCGGCTTTCGTCTGGCATCGGGCGGCACGGACAACCACCTGCTGCTGGTCGACCTCCGCGGCACCGAGCTCTCGGGCAAGGTCGCCCAGGAGACCCTCGACAAGGCGCGCATCACGGTCAACAAGAACGCGGTGCCCTTCGACCCGCGCCCGCCCTTCGTGACCAGCGGCATCCGCCTCGGGACGCCCGCGGTCACCACGCGCGGCATGCGCGAGGTGGAGATGGACGCGATCGCGGAGCTGATCCGGCGCGGCCTCGAGCACGTGGGCGACGACCGAGCGCTCGCCGCGCTCGGCGCCGAGGTGCGCGACCTCTGTGCCCGCTTCCCGATCTACCCCGGCCGCGGCGCCTGACGGCCCGCGATGCGCTGCCCCTTCTGCCACGGCCTGGAGAACCGGGTCGTGGACTCACGGCTCGCGAAGGAGGGCGACGTCATCCGGCGGCGCCGGCACTGCGGCGGCTGCGCGCGCCGCTTCACGACCTACGAGCGGGTCGACGAGGTGCTGCCGATGGTCGTCAAGAAGGACGGCCGGCGCGAACCCTTCGACCGCCAGAAGATCGTCAGCGGCTTGAAGCGCGCGTGCGAGAAGCGTCCGGTCTCGGTCGACGCCATCGAGGCCGTGGTCGACAAGATCGAGCGCCAGCTCCAGGAGCGTGGCGAGCGCGAGCTCGAGAGCCGCGAGATCGGCGAAGCCGTCATGCGGGAGCTGCACGCGCTCGACGCCGTGGCCTACGTGCGCTTCGCGTCGGTGTACCGATCCTTCCGCGACGTCCACGAGTTCATGCGCGAGCTCGAGGACCTGATCGCGGAGAGGCGCCGGACGCCGCGCCGCCGGCGTGCCGCGCGCGGCGCCGGGCGTCGCAGCGCGTGACGGCGGCGCGCGCGCGCGCGGCCGCCCTCCGAACCGCCGCCGATGCCCGCTTCATGGCGCGCGCGCTCGCGCTCGCCGCCCGCGGGCTCGGGCGGACGTTTCCCAACCCGCCCGTCGGCGCCGTCTTCGTGCGCGGCGGACGGGTGGTGGGCGAAGGCTTCCACACGCGGGCGGGCGCGCCGCATGCCGAGATCGAGGCGCTCCGCGCCGCCGGGCGGCGCGCGACGGGGGCGGTGCTCTACGTGACGCTCGAGCCCTGCGTGCACCACGGCCGCACGCCGCCCTGCGTGGATGCGCTCCTGCCGCTCGGCCTCGAGCGTGTCGTGGTGGCCATCGCGGATCCCGACCCACGCGTCCGGGGCCGTGGCCTCGCGCGCCTGAGACGCGCGGGCGTCCCGGTCGTCGTGGGCGTCGGAGCGGCCGAGGCGACGCTGCTGACGGCGGGCTACCGCTCCCGGGTGCTGCGCGGCCGGCCGCTCGTCACGCTGAAGCTCGCGACGACGCTCGACGGCCGGATCGCGCCGGCCGGCCGGCCGCGGCGGGGGGCGGGTCCCGACTGGATCACCGGGCCGGCGGCGCGGCGACTCGCGCACGCCTTGCGCGACATCTCGGACGCCGTGCTGGTGGGGGCGGGCACCGTGCGGGCAGACGATCCGCGGCTCACGACCCGGCTCCGCGGCGGCCGGGATCCCGTGCGCGTCGTGGTCGCGGGTCGCGGGCTCGACCTGCCGGCCCGCGCCCGCATCCTCGCGCCCGGTGGGCCGCCGACCTGGATCGTGGCGCCGGCGGGGGCGGCGCCGGAGCGGGTGGCCGCCCTCCGTGGCCGGGGGGTCACCGTCATCCTCGAGCCGGCCCGCGGCCGGGCTATCCCGTTCGGGGCCGTCGTGCGCGCCCTCGGGAAGCGGGGGCTCACCACGGTGCTCGTCGAAGGGGGAGCCACCGTCGCCGCGCAGGCGCTCGCCGCTGGCGTGGTCGACCGGCTCGTGCTCTTCGTGGCGCCCCTCCTGCTCGCCGGCGATGGCGTGCCCGCGGTCGGGCCGCTCGGCCTGCGGCGCGTGGCGGACGCCATCCGGATCGAGGGGCTGGCGGTCGGGCGCGTGGGACGCGATCTCGTCGTCGAAGGTCGGGTGCAGCGGCGGTGAGACAGCCCTTTGCCTCGGGGGAGGCCCCGCGGTACTCTCGGCGCGTGGGCGCGTCGGATCGCACCCCCGAGTGTCTCGAGCAGCTGCGCGGGGGCGGGCTCGTGCTGATCGTCGACAGCGCGAGCGAGCCACCCGAGGCGGTGCTCGCCTGCGGCGCCGCGCGCGTCACGCCCGAGGTCATCAACTTCATGGTGACGCACGGGCGCGGCCTCGTCTGTCTCGCGCTGACGCGCGAGCGGATGCGGCAGCTCGGCATTCCGTTGATGCCGGCCGACCCGACCCGGCCGCTGCCCGCGTACGGGGCGTCGATCGAGGCACGGCACGGCGTCTCCACCGGCATCAGCGCCGCCGACCGCGCCACGACCGTGCGCGCGGCGGTGGCGGACGACGCGACGCCGGCAGACCTGGTGATGCCCGGTCACGTGACGACGATCGAGGGCGCGCCGGGCGGGGTCCTGGTGCGCGCCGCGCTCCCCGAGGCGGCGAGCGACCTGTCCCGTCTGGCCGGCCTCGGCGCGTCGGCGGCCCTCTGCGCGGTGCTCGGTCGCGACGGCAACCTCGCGACGCCCGCGGAGCTCGACGCGCTCGCCGCGGCGCACGGGCTGCCGCGCGTCACGGTGACCGACGTGATCCAGATGCGGCTCCGCTCCGACAGCCTGGTGCGCCGCGTCGCGGAGGCGCTGCTCCCGACCCACGACGGGCCGACGTTCCGGGCCATCGTGTACGACAACACCATCGACCAGCATCAACACATGGCCCTCGTGCTCGGCGACGTGCAGGGCGACGGCGACGTGCTGGTCCGGCTGCACTCCGAGTGCCTGACCGGCGACGTCTTCGGCTCCGAGCGCTGCGACTGCGGCGACCAGCTCCGCCAGGCGCTCGAGCAGATCACGGTGGCCGGCCGCGGCGTCGTCGTCTACCTCCACCAGGAGGGGCGCGGCATCGGCCTCGCCAACAAGATCCGTGCCTACGCGCTCCAGGACCAGGGACGCGACACCGTCGAGGCCAACCTCGAGCTCGGCTTCAAGGAAGACCTCCGGGACTACGGCATCGGCGCCCAGATCCTGCGCGACCTCGGCGTCCGGCGCGTGCGGCTGCTCACCAATAACCCGCAGAAGATCGTGGGGCTCGAGACCTACGGCGTCGACGTGGTCGCGCGCGCGCCGCTCGAGGTGGTGCCGCATTCCGGCAACATCGACTACCTCCGGACGAAGCAGGCGAAGCTCGGCCACCTCCTGTCCGGCCTCACGCGGAGCGCCTGACCCCTCCCGGCGGCCTCACCGTGCCCCGCACCCTGCAGGCCGGACCGAGTGGCGACGGACTCCGCATCGGGGTCGCGCTCGCGCGCTTCAACCAGGCCGTCACCGACCGGCTGCTCGCCGGCGCGCTGGAGGCGCTCGGCCACCACGGCGTGGCCGACGACGCGATCGACGTCGTGCTGGTGCCCGGCGCGTTCGAGCTGCCGCTCTGCGCCGAGCGCATGGCGGCAACCGGACGGTACGACGCGCTGGTCTGCCTGGGCGCGGTGGTGCGCGGCGAGACGCCGCACTTCGAGTACGTGGCCGGCGAAGCGGCGCGCGGCATCGGGGACGTCGCCCGCCGGCACGACCTTCCCGTGGCGTTCGGCGTGCTCACCACGGACACGATCGAGCAGGCGCTGGCGCGGGCCGGCGGGGCGCGCGGCAACAAGGGCTACGAGGCGGCGGTGACGGCGCTCGAGATGGTGCATCTCCTGCGCGTCGTGCAGAAGTTCTGATGGGCGTCAGGCGCGAAGCGCGCGAGCTGGCGCTCCAGGCGCTCTACCAGCTCGACATGAGCGGCGACGAGGATCCCGCCCGCAGCCTCGCGCTCTTCTGGTCCCACTTCCGCGGGCGCGACGATGCGCGCAGCTTCGCCCGCGAGCTGGTCGAGGGCGTGTGCGCGGAGCGGGAGCGCCTCGACGCGCTCATCCGCCAGTGCGCCGAGCACTGGCGGCTGCCGCGGCTCTCCCGCGTCGACCTGAACCTGCTCCGCCTGGCGACGTTCGAGCTCCTCGCCTGCGCGGAGATCCCCACCTCGGTCTCGATCAACGAGGCGGTCGAGATCGCGCGACGCTTCGGCGGCGAGGACTCGGCCGGGTTCGTGAACGGCGTCCTCGACGCGATCGCCACCCAGGTCGGCGCCAAGGCGAAGGAGAAGCCCGGGGGAGCCGACTAGGGGCGCGGGAGCGATGCGGCAGGGCGAGGGAGTGACCCGCTACGACCCGGAGGCGGTCGAGGCGAAGTGGCAGGCGCGCTGGGAGGCGACGGGTGCGTTCCGGGCGCGCCCGGACCCCGCCCGGGCGCCCTACTACGTGCTCGAGATGTTCCCGTACCCCTCGGGGCGCCTCCACATGGGGCACGTCCGCAACTACTCGATCGGCGACGTCATCGCGCGCCAGCGACGCATGCAGGGCCACGCGGTGCTGCATCCGATCGGCTGGGATGCATTCGGGCTGCCGGCGGAGAACGCCGCGATCAAGCACGGCGTGCATCCGGCGCGCTGGACGGCCGACAACATCACCCACATGCGAGGCCAGCTCCGCCGCCTCGGCTTCTCGTACGACTGGGACCGCGAGCTCGCCACCTGCGACCCGCGCTACTACCGCTGGGAGCAGCTCTTCTTCCTGCGCATGCTCGCGCGGGACCTCGCCTACAAGCGGCGCTCGCCCGTCAACTGGTGCCCCTCCTGCGCGACCGTCCTCGCCAACGAGCAGGTGGTGGACGGGGGCTGCTGGCGGTGCGGGACGGCGGTGGAGCTGCGCGAGCTCGACCAGTGGTACCTCCGCATCACCGCCTACGCCGAGGAGCTGCTCGGCGCCCTCGATCGACTCGAGGGCTGGCCCGAGCGCGTCGTTGCCATGCAGCGGAACTGGATCGGGCGCAGCGAGGGCGCCGAGATCCGCTTCCCGCTCGACGGGCGGGACGGCGAGATCGCCGTGTTCACGACCCGGCCCGACACCCTCTTCGGGGTCACCTTCATGAGCCTCGCCCCCGAGCACCCGCTCGCCACCGCGCTCGCCGCCGGCACGCCGCAGGAGGCGGCGGTGGCGGCCTTCGTGACGCGCGTGCGGGCGAGCGCGCGGGCCGAGCGCGCGGCCGGCAAGGACGGAGTCGCCACCGGCGCCTTCTGCCGCCATCCGCTCACCGGGGCGCGGCTCCCCGTCTACGTCGCGAGCTTCGTCCTCATGGAGTACGGGACGGGGGCGGTGATGGCGGTGCCGGCGCACGATCAACGCGACTTCGAGTTCGCCCGCGCTCACGGCCGTCCCGTGAAGGTCGTCGTGCAGCCTGAGGGCGAGCGCCTCGATCCGTCGACCATGCCGTCGGCATGGGAAGGGCCGGGCACGCTGGTCGACTCGGGCGAGTTCTCCGGGCTCGACAGCGAGGCCGCGAAGACGCGCATCGCCGCGGCGCTCGCCGCCCGGGGGCGGGGCGGGCCGACGGTTTCCTACCGGCTCCGCGACTGGGGCATCTCGCGCCAGCGGTACTGGGGCGCGCCCATCCCGGTGGTGTACTGCGAGCGCTGCGGGACGGTGCCGGTGCCCGAGGCCGAGCTGCCCGTCGTCCTCCCCGAGGACGTCACGCTGAGCGGCCGCGGCGGCTCGCCGCTCGCCGCGCACGAGGCCTTCGTCCACACCCGCTGCCCGCGCTGCGGCGGGCCGGCGCGGCGCGAGACCGACACGATGGACACCTTCGTCGAGTCCTCGTGGTACTTCGCCCGCTACTGCTCGCCGCACGACGAGCGCGAGCCGTTCGACCCCGAAGAAGCGGGCTACTGGCTCGGGAGCCGCGGCGTCGACGAGTACATCGGCGGCATCGAGCACGCCGTGCTTCACCTGCTCTATGCACGCTTCTTCACCAAGGTGCTGCGCGATCTCGGCTTCCTGCGCCTCGACGAGCCGTTCCGCCAGCTCTTCACGCAGGGCATGGTGATCAAGGACGGCGCGGCGATGAGCAAGTCGCGCGGCAACGTCGTCGAGCCCGACGAGCTGATCGCTCGGTACGGCGCCGACACGGCGCGGCTCTTCTGCCTCTTCGCCGCCCCGCCCGAGCGCGACCTCGAGTGGAGCGATCAGGGGGTGGAGGGGATGAGCCGGTTTCTCCATAAACTCTGGCGGCTCGTCCACGGCGTCGCCGGGCGCTTGCCGCCGCCCGGCACCGCGGTGGCGGCCGACCTCCCCGGACCGGATCGCGATCTCCACCGTCTCACCCACGCGACCATCCGGCGCGTCACCGACGACGTCGTGGAGCGGCTGCACTTCAACACCGCCATCGCCGCCGTCATGCAGCTGGTGGGCGGCCTCGGCGAGGCCCTCGAGCACGCCGGGGGCGCCGCGCTGCGCGAGGCCGTCGACGCGACGCTGAAGCTGCTCGCGCCCTTCGTCCCGCACGTCGCGAGCGAGCTCTGGGAGCTCGTGGGGCACACGACGCCGCTCGACATCGAGTCCTGGCCCGTGGTCGATCCGGGGGCGCTCGTGCGCGAGGCGCTCGAGCTGCCGGTCCAGGTGAATGGCAAGGTCCGCGCCCGCATCTCGGTCGCCGCCGACGCCAACGAGAGCGAGGTGCTCGCCGCGGCGCTCGCGGACGAGCGGGTCCAGAGGCACCTCGCTGGCCGCGCCGTCCGGCGCCACGTCGTGGTCCCCGGTCGGCTGGTGAGCCTGGTCGCATGAGCGCGAGCGAAGGATATCGATGAAGCACCTCGGGTGGCTTCTGCTGGCGCCGCTCCTCGCGTGCGGCTACCACCTCGGGGGCGCGGGCACGACCGTGCCCGCAGGCGCTCGCACGATCGGCATCCAGCTGTTCCACAGCCACGTGCGCGAGACCGGCCTCGAGGTCCATCTCCGCCGCGCCATCGAGGACGAGTTCCGCCGCCGAGGCGTGCTGCGCGTCGTCGCCCCGGGTGAGGCGGATCTCGTGCTCTCGGGCGACATCCGCCGCTTCACGGACGTCCCGGTCGCCTTCAGCGCGACCGACGAGGCCGTCCAGTACCAGACCGTGATGCAGGTCGGCATGCGACTGGTCGAGCGGGCGACCGGCCGCGTCCTGCACGAGACCAAGGTGCTGCAGGAGAGCCAGGACTTCGGTGCGGAGACGCGGGTCGTCATCACCAGCTCGCCGCACTTCCAGCGCGGGACGATCGACGGGCGCGACCTGGCCAATCTGACGAACGTGCAGATCGGCGAGGCCCGCCGCCAGGCGGCGGCGGCCGAGCTGCTCGACACGCTCGCGCGCGACATCTACGAGCAGGCGGTGGAGGGCTTCTGAGCACGGCCCGGCGAACGGCGTCCGGGCAGAGTGCAGACCCGCTCGTCGCGCTGGCGCGGGGGCCGCTGCGTTCCCACTATCTGCTCTATGGCGAGGAGACGTACCTCGTCGAACGCGCCCTCGGGCTTCTCCGCACGCGGCTCACGCCCGGCGGGGGCGTCGCGAGCGGTCGGACGGTGTGGGGCGACGAGGACGCGGAGCGCGTGGTCGCGGCGCTCGAGGACCTGGCCTCGCCGCCGCTCTTCGGCGGCGCGCAGAGCCTCGTCATCCGCCGCGCCGAGGCGTTGCGGGAGCCGGAGCAGGAGGCGATCCTCGCACGTCTGCCGGCGCTCGGCGCCGGCGGGAGCCTGATCCTCGTCGCCCCGACGGCCGATCAGCGCCGCCGTCTCTTCGCGGCCTGCGTGCGCGCCGGGGCGGCGTTCGGCTTCCGGCGGGTCGACCTGCGCGGCGCGCCGAGCTGGGTCGTCCGCTTCGCCCGCGAACGCGGCCACGAGATCGTCCCCGCCGCCGTCCAGGAGCTCGTCGACCGGAGCGGCGCCGACCTCGGGGTGCTCGCGAGCGAAGTCGAGAAGGTGAGCCTGCACGCCGGCCCCGGCATCCGCATCGAAGCGCGGCACGTGCGAGCCGTCGCGACGGCTGTCCGGGCGCACGAGGTGCAGGAGCTGACTGATCGCCTCGCCGCCCGCGACCGCGCCGGCGCGATGCGCATCCTGCGCAGCCTGCTTGCCGAGGGTGAGCCGCCGATCCGGGCGGCCGCCTTCCTCGCCGCGCACCTCAGGCGCGCGCTGCACGTCGCGGAGCTCGAAGAGCGGGGCCTCCGCGTCGAGGCGATCGCCGCGCAGCTCGGCATCTCGAGCTGGCTCGTCCAGCGGATCGCCGGCCGGGGCCGGGCGCGAAACCTCGAGCGCGCCCTCGGCGTGCTCCGGCGGCTGGACCTCGAGCTCAAGAGCTCGCGACCCCCCGAGGCGGTGTTCGAGGTCGCACTGCTCGAGATGGCCGGTGGCTAGGCTGCTGGCCGCGGTGCGCCCGTCGCGCCGAGCTCGTGCACCGCGCGGGCCAGGCGCGCGATCTTGCGGGCGGCCGTGTTGCGGTGCAGCACGCCCTTGGTGACGGCCTTGTCGAGCGCCCGTGCGGCGCGCAGGAGCGTGTCCGCCGCCCGCTCCGCGTCGCGCGCGACGATCGCCGCGCGTACCACCCGGACCAGATGCCTCAAGTGCGTCCTGATCGCCTGGTTGCGGAGCCGGCGCTTCTCGCTCTGACGATGACGCTTCAGCGCCGAGGGGTGTTCCGCCACGCGCGCCTCGCTACCACGAGCGTCCCCATCGGTCAAACCGGCCCGGCATCATCCGCGTTCGCGCCGTGCGCGCCGTGCTCCTTGGCAAGGGCCCACAGGCGCTCGCGCTCGGCGGGGTCGAGGTCGGCGAGCGCCGCGCCGCGCGCGCGGGCGGCGGCTTCCACGCGCCGGGCGCGCGCGACGAACCGGTCCGCGGCGTCGCGCAGCGCCATCTCGGCGGGAACGTCGAGGTGGCGCGCGACGCTGGTCAGCGTGAGCAGCACGTCGCCCAGCTCGCGGGCGGCCGCGGCGCGATTGCCGGCGGCCACGGCGGCCTCGAGCTCCGCCTGCTCCTCGCGCAGCTTGGTGAGCACACCGGCCATGTCGGGCCAGTCGAAGCCCAGCTGGCGCGCCTTGTCGCCGAGCTGCTGGGCGCGCGCCAGGGCGGGCAACGCCGCCGGCACGCTGGCGAGCGGGTCGTGCTCGCCGCCCCGCGCGTGCCTCTCCTCGGCCTTGATGCGGCGCCAGTTCCGCATGACCTCGTCCGCATCGCGCACCTCGACGTCGCCGAAGACGTGCGGATGGCGGCGCACGAGCTTGTCGGTCACGGCGCTCGCGACGTCCGTGATCGTGAAGCGTCCGGCCTCGGCGGCGAGCTGCGCCTGAAAGACCACCTGCAGGAGGAGGTCGCCGAGCTCGTCGCGGAGCGCGTCCGGATCATCGCGTTCGATCGCCTCGAGCACCTCGTACGCCTCCTCGATCACGTAGGGGCGGAGGCTCTCGGGCGTCTGCTCGCGATCCCACGGGCAGCCGCCGGGGCTGCGCAGCCGTGCCATGATGTCCACGAGGCGCAGGAACGTGTCGGCCAGCGGGCGCTCGGCCATCGGGGGACGGTATCGGCGGCCCCCGGGCATGTCAACGCGCGTCGCGTGGCGGCAGTGGTGCAGCCCGCGCGGCTTGCATGTGGGCGGCGTCCGAGCTTAGCTTCTCTGCAGTGGCTCGCGTCCAGATCTACACGGCGGCGATGTGTCCGTACTGCGTGCGCGCCAAGCGGCTGCTCGCGGCCCGCGGCATTGTCTTCGACGAGGCCGACGTGGGCAGCGACCCGGCGCTGCGCGCGGACGTCGTGCGTCGAAGCGGACGCCGCACCGTGCCGCAGATCTTCATCGACGGCCGGGCGGTCGGCGGCTTCGACGAGCTCGCGGCGCTCGACGCCGCGGGCGAGCTGGCGCGGCTTCGCGAGGAACGCGGGTGAGCGAGCGGGGCGTGGCCCTGTTCGCCGTCGTCGCGGCCGGCGTGGTGGCCGCTGCTTGGGCGGAGTCGTCGGCGCCGGATCCCGGGCGGGTGCTCTACGAGCAGCGCTGCGCCGCGTGCCACGGGACCAGCGGGGCCGGCGACGGTCCCGCGGCGGCGGCGATGGAGCCGCGCCCGCGAAATCTTCGCGATGCCGATTTCTGGCGCGGCCGAACGGCCGCCGAGCTCCGGCAGGTGGTGAGGGACGGCAAGCCGGGCACCCTGATGGCGCCCTTCGCGGGCGCGCTCTCCGATGCCGAGATCGACGCGGTCGTCGCGTTCCTCCAGTCGTTCCGTCCCGCGGGCCGCTGACGCGCGACTGATCGTCATGGCGAAGCACCCCATGCCCGGGCGGGTGAAGACTCGCCTCGCGGCCGCGATTGGTGCCGCGGCGGCGGCCGCGCTGTCGCGGGCCTTCATCCGCGACCTGGCGACGCGCCTCGCCGCCTTGCCGTACGCCGTCACCTGGGCGTACTCGCCTCGCGGCGCGCCCTTCCGCGCGGTCCTCGGGACGCTGCCTGCCGGCTGGCGGTGTCGCCTCCAGCGGGGGCAAGACCTCGGCGAGCGGATGGCGAATGCGATCCGTGACGAGCTCCGCCGAGGAGCCGGTCCGGTCCTCGTGATCGGGGCCGACGTGCCCCACGTGCCGGCTGCGGCGCTGGCCGAGGCCGCGGCGGCGCTGACCTCGGGGTGCGACCTCGTCCTTGGCCCAGCCGCCGACGGAGGATACTACCTGATCGGGGTGAAGGCCCGGCGGCCGGCCCTCTTCGCGGGGATGCCATGGGGCACCGACACGGTCTTCACTGCAACGCGTCAGCGGGCGAGGCGGCTGGGCATCCGGACGCATGTCCTGGCGCCGATCTTCGACGTCGACGAGCTCGAGGACCTGGACAGGCTCCGCGCCCTGGTCGCGCGCGGCGAGCTGGATCTCCGGTGCACGGCACGGCTCCTCACCCGCGTGGTGCGGCCGCCGGCCCCTTGACAGGCCCTCGGCGGGCGGCGGAGACTCGCGATCATTCGACGATATCCGCGGGTCACCCGGGTATCGGAGGAAACGGCCATGGACGAATGGATCGAGGAGGACATCGACCTCCTCACCGAGCGCACGTCCGACAAGGCGAATCGGGTCCTGGATCAGCACATGATCCGCGCGCCCATCCGGTACCTCAACCCTCGGCCGCCGGTCACGCTCCCGCCGACGGCGACGGTCGCCGAGATGATCGGTGTCATGCGCGAGCATCGCATCGGCTGCGTGCTGGTCGTGGAGGGGGAACGGCTCGCGGGCATCATCACGGAGCGTGATCTCCTGCTGAAGCTCGACCAGCCGGACATCAGCCGGCCGATCCGGGACTTCATGACGCCCGACCCCGAGGTGCTGGCGCCCGAGGATCCGATCGTCTACGCGCTCAACAAGATGAGCGTCGGCGGCTTCCGTCACGTGCCGCTGGTGGACGCCGAGCACCGGCCCGTCGGCATCGTGTCCGTGAAGGACATCGTCGACTACATCGTCGACTTCTTCCCCAACGACGTCCTCACGCTGCCGCCGAACGCCGCGCGCGGCGAAACCTGGCACGGCCGCGACGGCGGCTGAGCATCCTCCGGCACCTGCCGAATGGGCGGGTCGCCCGCGGGGCCTGAGCCCTCGGCTCAGCTGACGGTCCAGGTGTCGCCGCGGTTGAAGAGCGCCCCCAGGTCGGGCGGCGTCTTCGCGCGCGCCGCGGCCACCTGCTGGTTGAGGGCGTCCTCGTAGCAGGGTCGGGCGACGGCGGTGAAGACACCGATCGGCGTCGGGAAGTGCGGCGGGCCGAGGCGCGCGATCAGGTAGGCGAGGGCCGGGTTCGTCTCGTCGTGCACGAGGAGGTCCGCTTCGCCGACCCCGTTCCCGAGCCGGACCACCTCGGGCTGGAAGTTCCGCAGGCGAATGCCCCGGTCGCGGTCCCTGCCGAAGACGAGCGGCTTGCCGTGCTCGAGCACGAGCGTGTGGTCGGCCTTCGTCGCCTTCTCGGTCACGTCGGCGAACGCGCCGTCGTTGAACACGTTGCAGTTCTGGAGGATCTCCACGAACGACGCGCCCTTGTGCTCGTGGGCGCGGCGCACGATCTCCTGCAGGTGCCGCGTCTCGACGTCGACGCTGCGCGCGACGAAGCTCGCCTCGGCGCCGAGGGCGAGGGCGATCGGGTCGAAGGGGTGGTCGATGGAGCCCACGGGCGTCGACTTGGTCACCTTCCCGACCTCCGACGTGGGCGAGTACTGCCCCTTGGTGAGGCCGTAGATCTTGTTGTTGAAGAGCAGGATGTTCACGTCGAGGTTCCGGCGCAGGATGTGGATCAGGTGGTTGCCGCCGATCGACAGCGCATCGCCGTCGCCGGTGACGACCCAGACCGAGAGGTCGGGGCGTGACGTCTTGAGGCCCGTCGCGATTGCCGGGGCCCGGCCGTGGATCGAGTGAAAGCCGTAGGTGTTGACGTAGTAGGGGAACCGGCTCGAGCAGCCGATCCCGGAGATGAAGACGAATCGCTCGCGCGGCACCCCGAGCTCGGGCAACACCTTCTGCACCTGGGACAGGATGGCGTAGTCGCCGCAGCCGGGGCACCAGCGGACGTCCTGATCGGAGACGAAGTCCTTCTTGCCGAGCTTGGGTTCGCCCGCGCCGGGCGCGCTCATGACCGCACCTCCTCGCCGTTGAGCAGCTTGAGACAGCGGCCGGCGATCTCGGTCACCTTGAAGGGCCGGCCCTGTACCTTGTTGAAGCCGATGGCGTCGACCAGGTACTCGGTGCGCAGGAGGCGGACGAGCTGGCCGAGGTTGATCTCCGGGACCAGGACCCGGCGGTAGCGTTCGAGGATGCCTTCGAGGTCGGCGGGGAACGGGTTCAGGTGGCGGAGATGCACGTGCGCCACGCGGTGGCCGGCCGATTGCAGCTGCCCGACGGCCTGCCGGATCGAGCCGAAGGTGCTCCCCCAGCCGACCAGCAGGAGTTCGCCGTCGGGCGGCCCGAACACCTCGGTCGGCGGGATCTCGCGAACGATGCCCGCGACCTTGCGGGCCCTGACGCGCATCATCTGCTCGTGGTTCGTGGGCGCATAGCTGACGTTGCCGGTCAGATACTCCTTCTCGAGACCGCCGATGCGGTGCTCGAGGCCCGGCGTCCCGGGGACGACCCAGGGACGCGACAGCGTCTCCTCGTCGCGAAGGTAGGGAAAGAAGCCGCTCGGATCCTTGCGGAACGCGACCGGCACCTCGGGAAGGGTGTCCGGATCGGGGATCGGCCACGGCTCCGCGCCGTTGGCGAGGAACCCGTCGGTCAGCAGGATCACGGGCGTCATGTACTTGACCGCGATGCGCACCGCCTCGTAGGCCATCGTGAAGCAGTCTGCGGGGGTGGCAGCGGCCAGAATCGGCACCGGCGACTCGCCGTGGCGCCCGTACATCGCCATCAGGAGGTCGGCTTGCTCGGTCTTCGTCGGCATCCCGGTCGACGGGCCGGCACGCTGGATGTCGGTGATCACGAGCGGGAGCTCGACGGCGAGCGCCAGCCCGATCGTCTCGGCCTTCAGGTTCATGCCGGGCCCGCTCGTGGTCGTGATGGCGATCGCGCCCCCGAAGGCCGCGCCGAGGGCGGCTCCGACGCCGGCGATCTCGTCCTCGGCCTGGAAGGTATAGACGCCGTACTGCTTCAGGCCCGAGAGCTCGTGGAGCACGTCGCTCGCGGGGGTGATGGGATAGCTGCCGAGGAAGAGCGGCCGCCCGGCCTTCTGCGCGGCCGCCACGAAGCCGAGGGCGGTGGCGGCGTTCCCGGTGATGTTGCGGTAGCGCCCGGGGGCGATGACGGCGGGTTTGACGGCGTAGGAGACCGCGAACAGCTCGGCATTCTCCGAGAAGTGAACACCCGCGCGCAGGGCCCGGATGTTGGCGTCGACGAGCTCGGGGGTCTTCCGGAACTTCTCGCGGATCCACTGCTCGGTCGGCTCGATCGGGCGATGGTACAGCCACGAGGTCATGCCGAGACAGAAGAAGTTGCGGCAACGAAAGACGGCGCGTGCGGAGAGTCCCAGGTCCTTCAGGGCCGCCGCGGTCAGCTTCGTCACGTCCACCTGGAAGAGCTGGTAGCGAGCTGCCAGGGAACCGTCCTCGAGGGGACTGCGCTCGTAGTCTGCCTTCTTCAGGTTCTGCTCGTGGAAGCTCTCCTTATCGACGATCAGGATGCCGCCTGGCTTCAGGTCCTCGAGGTTCGTCTTGAGGGCGGCCGGGTTCATGGCGACCAGCACGTCGAGGTCGTCGCCGGGGGTGAAGACCGGAAGCGAGGAGAAGTTCAGCTGGAATGCGCTGACGCCCGCCAACGTGCCGGCGGGGGCGCGGATCTCGGCGGGGAAATCGGGCAGCGTCGCGAGGTCGTTGCCGGCGAGCGCGGACTCGGTCGTGAACTGCGTGCCGGTGACTTGCATGCCGTCGCCCGAGTCACCCGCAAAGCGGATGACGATCGCGTCGCGCTCCTCGATCGACTTGGCACCCGTGGCTACCCCGTCCGGCATCTCGGTAGGCCTCCTCGCCCGCCCTGGGCATTGAATTTACTTAGGGTTTTCGGTGAGTTGCGCTCGAAAACCCGAACGCCAAGCGAAGATAGCGTGCGCCCTGACCGTTTGCAATTAGGGAAGACCCCGCGGCGCGCTCAGCCGACTCGCCGCACGACCTCGGCCTGCGGTTTCCCCTTCTTGGCGTTGTGTCCGACGACGAAGGTGACGCGCGTACCCGGCCCGATCCCGTCGGCGCCCTCCTCGCACTGCGTGACGTGAAAGAAGATCGACTCGCCGTCCCCATAGCGAAGGAAGCCGAAGCCCTTTTCCGGGAAGAACCGATCGACGATGGCGGGCAAACGCTCGCCGCCCGGGGCCTCGACGGCCGCGTGTGCGAGCGCGGCGAGGGCCGGAGGAAGGGGCGGGTCGGGCGGCGACGGCGGGCGCTCGCTGCCGGGTGCGGCGGCCAGCGCCGCGGCGCGTGCCGCGATCTCGGCATCGGCCGGGGCGAGCCGGGCGAGCTGCTCGAGGTAGCGACGCGCGTCCGCTGCCCGCCCGAGCTGCTCGCAGAGCTCCGCCGCGAGCCGGAGCCCCTCGGCGAAGCCGCCCTCGCGCCGGCATGCGAGCGCCCGCTCGACGTGGCGGAGCGCTGCCGCCCGGCGTCCCACCGCGAGCTCGACGCGCGCCAGCTCCACCCGCACGAGCGGCTCGGCGGCCGGTACCTGCCGGAGCGCCTCGACCAGCGCCGCCACGGCCGCGGGCAGGTCGCCGGTCACCCGAGCGTGGAAACGCCCCAGGGCCAGGTAGGCGAACGAGCCGCGCGGCAATGCGGCAGCCTCGCGATACGCGGCCTCCGCAGCCGCCGTGTCGCCGGCGAGCTCGTGGACCCGCCCGAGCCGCTCGCAGAGATAGCTCGAGGCGGGGTCGAGGGCACGGGCGGCCTGGAACGCAGCGGCCGCCGCGGCGAGGTCGCTGCGTCTCAGGTTCAGCTCGCCGCGGTTGGCGAGCACGTGCTCCGGCCGGATGGCGGGCGGGTCGCTGCCGTGATCGAGTGCGCAGCAGGTATCGAGCGCCTCGGCCGCGGCATCGAACTCGCCCAGGTCGCGCAGCGCGCGCGAGAGGTGAAACAGCACCTGCACCTGGACGCCGCGGCCGCGCTGGCGCTGCTCGGTCGGCGCCTTGTCCCAGATCTCACGCGCGCGGCTGAGAGCGTCGACCGTCTCCCGCGGACGGTGCAGCTTCTCGAGGCAGTAGCCGCGGCGGAAGAGGCACAGGTGATAGGTCGGGAAGGACGCGAGGGCGCGGTCGTACCAGCGGAGCGCCTTGGTCCACTTCTTCTTGCGCTGGAAGTACCAGCCGATCGCGCAGTGAAAGACGGCGGCGCGGCGCGGGGCGAGCTCGGCGCACCGGAGCAGGTACCGCTCGACCTTCTCCTCGTTCCCGAGCATGCCGAACGCGCGGCCGATCTCGAAGAGGAGCTCGGTGGAGTTCCACGTCTCTTCCTCGGGCGTATCGTCGAGTGCCCCGTAGCGCGCGACGATGGCGTGATGGGCTCCCCGGTTGGCGAGCGATCGGACGTCGGCGAGGATGGATGCGAGGTCGCCCATGGATCAACCAGGAGGCATGTCGCTCACCACGAGATGAGCGGGCGGGGGAGGGGCGGAGGTACTCCCCGCACCCGCACCCGGCGGTCTTCCACCTCGAGTCGGCCTTCGGCGAAGAACTGGATCGCCGTCGGATAGATCTCGTGCTCCACGGCGAGGATGCGGTCGCGGACCTCGGCCTCGGTGTCGTCCGGTCCGATGGGGATGGCTCCCTGGAGGATGATGGGTCCGTGATCGGCTTGCTCGTCGACGAAATGGACGGTGGCGCCCGCGATCTTGACCCCGTACGCCCGGGCGGCGGCCTGCGCCTGGAGGCCCCTGAAGGCCGGAAGGAGGGCCGGATGGATGTTCATGATGCGCAGCGGAAACGCCTCGATGAGCGTGCGCGTGATCAGGCGATCGAAGCCCGCGAGCAGCACCAGCTCGACCTCCGCCTCGCGGAGCGCGGTGAGGATTGCCCGCTCGAACTCCTCGCGCCCCGCAAAGCGGCGGTGATCGATCACCCGCGTCGGCACGCCGGCCCGTTCCGCACGGCCGAGCCCCGGGACGCCCGGGCGGTTCGAGATGACCACGCGAAGCGTGCAGGCGAGTCGGCCGACCGCAATGCGGTCGAGGATGGCCTGCAGATTCGTGCCCGCCCCGGAGATCAAGACGCCGGCCGCGACCACCATGTCCCTTTACCGCCGCCCGCCCAAGCCCTCAAGGCCCCGTCGGCCGCTGGCTCACGGTGCGCGGCCGACCGTGTAGACGTCGACGCGGACGACCCCCGCCGCCAGCAGCGCCCGAGCGCAGGCATCGGCCGTAGCCCCCGTGGTGAGCACGTCGTCGACGAGCACGACCCGCCGTCCTGCGACGGTGCCCGGCGCGCGCACCCGAAAGGCCTCGCGAAGGTTGTGCCGCCGCGCGGCCGCGTCGAGTCCCGGCTGCGCGCGTGTGGCCCGGCGGCGGACCAGGACGCGAGGCGCGATCGGCAGGTCCAAGCGGCGGCCGAGGGCACGAGCGAGCAGGAGCGCCTGGTTGAAGCCTCGTACCCGCAGGCGCGCGGGATGCAGTGGCACCGGCACGAGCACCGCGTCGGCGGCGAACGGGTAGCGCTCGGCGAGCAGCGCGCCCAGCGCATCGGCGAGGTTCCGTCGGCGGCGGTACTTGAGGCCCTGGACGGCAGCCGCCAGCGGGCCGCCCGCCACGTACCAGCCCGCTGCGCGGGCGCTCATGAAGGCCGGCGGCCGGCCGCGACACGCCGCGCATGGCGACTCGTTCCCCACCGGCGCACCGCAGCGCTCGCAGAGCGCACCCTCGGCGCGCGCGACGGCGGCGACGCACCGCGGGCAGAGACAGGTGGGGTGGCCGAGCGCGAGTGCCGCACCGCACGCTTCGCAGGCGGCAGGGAAGACGACGTCGAGGCAGACCCGGAGCCAGCGACCCAGCACGGGAGTGCTGCTGACTCGGACGCGCAGCCGATGCAAGGATCGCTTTACAATGTCCTGGGATCTCCCTTAGGCTAAGAAGAGGTGATGGGGCTCACGGAGGGGCAGCTGGCGGAGGATCTCACCCGGGCCATGAAGGCGCGGGACATGCCGCGGGTCTACGTGCTGCGGGGGCTCCTGACGGCCGCGAAGAACCTCAAGGTGGAGCGGCGCGGCGCCGAGCTCGCCGAGGGGGACCTCGTGCAACTCGTCCGTCGGGAGATCCGCAAGCGCGAGGAGGCGGAGGAGTTCGCGGCCCGCGGCGGGCGCGGCGAGCTGGTGGCCCAGAACCGGAGCGAGCGCGCCATCCTCGAGGCGTATGCGCCCCCGCCGCTCGATGCCGCCGCGCTCGAGCGCGCGATCCGCGAGATCGCGGCCGCCGAAGGAGCCGGCTCCATCGGCGCCATCATGGCGGCGCTGCGCACGCGCCATCCCGGCCGGTTCGACGGCCGCCAGGCGAGCGAGCTGGCGCGCCGCATCCTCGCCGAAGCGTAGTCGCGATGGAACTACCCGTTCTCGCTCGGCTCAAGAAGGAGCTGGCGGAGCTGAAGCACGAGCTCACCTTCCGGTTGCCGAAGGAGCTCGAGGCGGCGCGCGCGCACGGTGATCTGTCCGAGAACGCCGAGTACGAGGCGGCCAAGGCCCGTCAGGACTTCGTGCGCTCCCGCATCGCCCAGCTCGAGGGACGCATCCGCGAGCTCTCGATGTACAACATCGCCTCGATCCCACACGACGTCGTGGCCTACGGCAGCCGCGTGACTGTCGAGGACGTCGAGGCCGGGGAGTCGACCGCCTACGAGATCGTGTTTCCCGAGGAGGTCGACGCCGCGAAGGGTCAGATCTCGCTCTCCTCGCCGCTCGGCCGGGCCCTCATGAACAAGGCGGTGGGCGACGAGGTCGAGGTGCAGACCCCGCGCGGCAAGCGCAGCTACCAGATCGTCGAACTCGTCACGTTCCACGACCTGCAGGGCGAGCGCGGCTCGGGCGGCCGCTAGCCGCGCGTGCGCAGCTGGCGCGCGGCCTCCTCGGGCGACACGGGGTTCGAGAAGATGCCGGTCGCCCACTCCATGCCGAGCTCGTGGCCGAGGTGCGGCACGATCTCCCAGTGCCAGTGGAACTCCGCCTGCGCCCCGCCGTCGAGCGGGCCGGCGTGGAGCGCCACGCTGTAGGGCGGATCGGCGAGCGCGGCCCGCAGTCGCGCGAGCGTGTCGACCAGGAGCTCGGCGAGCGAGCCGAGCGCGCCGTCGGAGAGGGTCCCGAAGTCGGCGGCGTGCTCGAGAGGCACGACCCAGGTCTCGTACGGATGCTCGGACGCAAACGGAGCGAAGGTGACGAAATCGGCGTTCCGCGCCACCACCCGCCCCTCGGCGCGGAGCTCCTCGGTGATCTGGTCGCAGAACACGCACCGCTCGCGCATCCGATGGTACTCGCGCGCGCCCGCGATCTCCTCCTCGATGCGCTTCGGCGTGAAGGGCGTCGCGACGACGTGGGAGTGCGAGTGGCCGTACCGGCTCCAGACGGCACCGTGGTTCTTCAGCACCAGCACGAAGCGGAAACGAGGGTCGCGGCGCAGGTCGCGGGTGCGGTCGCGGTAGACCCCGAGGAGGCGGACCATCTGCGGCACGGGGAAGTCGGCCCAGGCGGGCGTGTGGGCGGGCACGTCGGTCACGAGCTCGTGGGCGCCGATGGCGTTCATGAGGTCGAACATGCCTGCCGCCCGGCGGCCGAGCTCGCCCTCGATATGCAGCAGCGGCTTCTTGTCGGGCGTCACGCGCACGGCCCAGCCCGGGCCGTCCCGCACCACCGCGATCTCCGCGGGGTTGAGCGCCTCGCTGCCCGGGCAGAACGGGCAGGGTCCCGCGATGTCGCGGCGCGGCGCCGGCGGCTCCCCCCGGCGCGGCACGAGTTCCGCCGCGCGCTCCGGGGCCATGATCACCCAGCGACGGAGGATGGGGTCGCGGCGCAACTCGGACATGGGGGCGGGCGGCCGAGCACCGGTGGCGCGACGCTCTTGAGCCGCCGAATTCACCTATTATACGGTACCTGCCCGGAACGCCACGCATGCGGTTCACGAATCTCCCGCAGATGTTCTTCGCGCGGGCCGGCGACCTCGCGAGCCGGCCCCGCTACCGCTACCGCGCGGGGAACGGCTGGCGCGAGGCGACCTGGGCCGAGATGGAAGCCCACGTGCTGGAGATCGCCGCGGCGCTCGTGGACGACGGCGTATGCGTCGGCGACCGCGTCGCCATCCTCTCCGCGACGCGTCCGGAGTGGGTCGAGATCGACCTTGCGATCCTCGCCTGCGGCGCACTCACCATCCCGATCTACCAGTCGAGCCTGCCCGCCGAGTGCGGCTACATCATCGCCAACTCCGAGTCGTCGGTCGTCGTCGTCGAGAACGCCAAGCAGCGCGCCAAGATCGACGAGGTGACGGCACGGGGGTTCGAGCTCGACGGCGTGCGGCAGACGGTCAGCCTCCGCCGGATCATCACGATCGACGACGCGGCGGGGGAGGGGTCGTTGCGCGCCCTCGTCGAGCGGGGGCGAGCGGCCCTGCCGCGGCTCCGGCCCGAGATCGAGCGCCGCGTGGCGGCGCTCGCCCGGGACGACGTGGCGACCATCGTCTACACGTCGGGCACCACCGGGCCCCCGAAGGGCGTCGTGCAGACGCACGGCAACCACCTCGCAACCGTCGAGTCGGCGCTCCGGACCGGCCTGATTCGCGAGGGCGACGTCGACTTCTTCTTCCTGCCGCTCGCCCACTCGTTCGCGCGTCTCGTCGAGTACCTCGGTATCGCGGCGGGCACGACCACGGCCTTCGCCCGCAGCATCGACACCCTTGCCGAGGACATGGCCGCGGCGCGCCCGCACCTCGTGCCCGCGGTGCCGCGCATCTACGAGAAGGTCTACGCCCGCATGCTGGCGGGACGCGAGGCGGCGTCGCCGCTCAAGCGGGCCCTCTTCGACTGGGCGATCGCGGTCGGCCGCGCGCGCAGCCGGTGCGAGCAGGAGCGGCGCCCCGTCCCCATCGTGACGAGCCTGCAGAACGCCATCGCCCACCGGCTGGTGTTCGCGCGCATCCACCAGTTGCTCGGCGGCAACATCCGCTACATGACGTCCGGAGCCGCGCCCCTGGCGTGCGAGATACTCGAGTTCTTCCACGCCGTCGGCATCCTCGTCCTCGAGGGGTACGGGCTCACCGAGACGACGCCGTCGCTCACCGTGAACCGTCCGGACCGCTTCAAGTTCGGCACCGTCGGGCTGCCGCTCGACTGCTGCGAGATTCGCATCGCCGAGGACGGCGAGATCCTCGCCCGCGGCACCAATGTCGCCAAGGGATACTACCGGCGCCCCGAAGCGACGGCGGAGGCGTGGGATGCCGAGGGGTGGTTCCACACCGGCGACATCGGCGAGATCGATGCCGAGGGGTTCCTCCGGATCACCGACCGCAAGAAGGACCTGATCAAGACGTCGGGCGGCAAGTACGTCGCGCCCCAGAAGATCGAGAACCTCCTGAAGATGCAGCCGTACGTGAGCCAGGCGGTGGTCATCGGCGACAATCGCAAGTACTGCGTCGCCCTGATCACCCTCGACCAGGAGGAGCTTGCGCGCTGGGCGCAGGCGCGCGGCATCGAGGACGTCCGTCCGGAGGCCCTCGCGGGGCACGCGGAGGTGCGGGCGCTGGTCGAGCGCGAGGTGGGGGAGGTCAACCGCCAGCTCGCCTCGTTCGAGTCGATCAAGTACTTCCGCATCCTCCCGGGTGATTTCTCGCCGGAGAGCGGTGAGCTCACGCCGAGCCTCAAGGTCAAACGCAAGGTCGTCGCGGAGCGCTATCGACCTGTCATCGAGGAGATGTACGCATGACCTGAGCGGGATTTGACCGTTGCGGGCCGCTGGGCCAAGTGGTATAAAATGCGCGCTTTCCGGCCTTCACTGACCAGCCTGAGTGGGCCCCTTGCCCACTTTTTTATTTTGGAGGAACGCATCACATGGACCCGTCCGCGGTGACGCGCCGCGTCTGGGAGCTGACGGAGCCCCTCGTCCTGGGAGCGGGGCTCGAGCTCATCGACGTGCAGTACCGCCCCGAAGGCGGACGGTTGGTCTTGCGGCTGCTGATCGACCGCCCGGAGGGCGGCGTCACGATCGACGAGCTGGCTCGCGTGTCCCGTGAGCTCGGCGACGTGCTCGACGCGCACGACACGGTCCCGGGTCGCTACCAGCTCGAGTGTTCGTCGCCGGGCATCAACCGGCCCTTGCTGCGCGAGCCGCACTTCCGTCGCGCGCTCGGGCAGCGGGTACGGGTTCGCACCCATGATCCGGTCCGTGACCGCCGGGTGTTCCACGGGACGCTCGAGGCGGTGGATGCCGAGGGCGTGACGGTCCATGATCCGGACGTCGGCAGCGTCGTGCTTCCGTTCGTGGCCATCGAGAAGGCCAACGTCGAGTACGATTTCGGAGGCGCCGCCCGGCGGGCGCACGCCTGAGGAGGGGACAGGAGGCCTGATGTTGCCCGATCTGAACCGCGTCATCGAGCAGGTGAGCAAGGAGAAGGGGATCAACCGCGACATCATCGTCCATGCCCTCGAGGACGCCATGCTCTCGGCCGCTAAGAAGACCTTCGGACAGGAGAAGAACATCGAGGCCAAGTTCAACCCCGAGGTCGGCGAGGTGGAGCTCTTCGAGATCAGGACGGTCGTCGAGAAGATCGAGGACCCGCTGAACCAGGTCACGCTCGAGGAGGCTCGGCGCGAGCTCGATCCCGAGGCCGAGGTCGGCGACCAGCTGCTCGCCAAGCTGCCGCCGGAGAAGTTCGGCCGGATCGCCGCCCAGGCGGCGAAGCAGAACATCATCCAGCGCGTGCGCGACGCCGAGCGCGACATCATCTACAACGAGTTCAAGGGCCGCAAAGGCGAGCTCGTCTCCGGCATCGTGCAGCGCTTCGAGAAGAAGAACATCATCGTGAACCTCGGCCGGACCGACGCGATCCTGCCGGAGAAGGAACAGATCCCGCGCGAGCGCTACCGGCAGGGCGATCGCATCCGCGCCTTCATTCTCGACGTCGAGCTCGCTCCCAAGGGCCCGCAGATCGTCCTGTCGCGGACTCATCCCGGCCTGTTGATCGAGCTCTTCCGCCAGGAGGTGCCGGAGATCTACGAAGGGATCGTGGAGGTGAAGGGGGCGGCGCGGGAGCCGGGCGGACGGGCGAAGATCGCGGTGGTGTCGCACGACCGCGACGTGGACCCGGTGGGCGCCTGCGTCGGCATGCGCGGCACGCGTGTCCAGGCGGTCGTCCAGGAGCTGCGCGGCGAGAAGATCGACATCGTGCCGTGGACGAGCGACCCGGCCGAGTACGTCTGCCGGGCGCTGGCGCCCGCCAAGGTCTCCAAGATCATCATGGACGAGGACGAGCGCGCCATGGAGGTGATCGTCCCCGACGACCAGCTCTCGCTCGCCATCGGCAAGAAGGGCCAGAACGTGCGCCTGGCGTCCCGGCTGACGGGCTGGAAGCTCGACGTGCGCAGCGAGTCCGAGGCCGAGGACGAGTCGCGGCGCGCTCGGGCGTCGCTCACCGCGGTCCCCGGCGTGAGCGACGTCACCGCGGAGTTGCTCATCCAGGATGGCGTCAAGTCGGCGGAGCAGCTCGCCGAGTCGCAGGTGGAGGCCATCGCCGAGATCGAAGGCGTCGGCCCCGAACGGGCTCCGACCATCATCGCGGCCGCGCGGGAGCACGTCGCGCAGCGGCGTGCGGAGGAGGAGGCTGCGGCGGTCGCGGGGCCGGCGGAGAGCGCGCCGGAGGGTGTGGTCCCGCCGCCCGGCGAGGCCGATCCGGCCACGGAGGAAGGGCGCGGATGAGCCGTCCCGTCGCGATGCGCACCTGTGTCGGATGCGGCGAGCGGGCGCCGCAGGCGGACCTGCTGCGCTTCACGGCCGGGCCGGCGGGCCTGCGGCCGGACGCCGTCCGCCGCGCGCCGGGGCGCGGCGCGTACCTTCACCGTGCACCGGCCTGCTGGGCTGCATTTGCGCGCCGCCGCGGTCCTGTCCGTTCCCTCCGCCTGACGCCCGGTCATCCCGAGCGGGAACGCCTGCTCGCGCAGCTGGGCGCGGCTCCGGAGATCTCGAGGTAACGAGGATGCCAAAGCGTATCCACGAGCTGGCCAAGGAATGGGGCGTGGCCCCGAAGGACATGCTGGCGCGCGCCGAGAAGCTCGGCATCCGCGGCAAGCGCTCGCAGAGCTCGCTCACCGACGAGGAAGCGGAGCGGTTGAAGGAGGACCTCGGCCTCGCCCCCCGGCCGACCGTCCCGCTCGGCACCGAGCGGGTCGTCTCGGAGCGGGTCGTGACCGAGCGCGACTCCGGCGCCGATCAGCTCGTGACCGCGCGCGAGCAGACCACCGAGACCCGACTCCGTGCCAACGTGATCCGCCGCCGCACCGCGCGGGAGGTCCTCAAGCGGGAGGAGCTGCCGCCTGCGCCGCCGGAGGGCGACGGCGCGAGCGAGGTTCCGCCCTCGTTGGATTTCGAGGCGGAGGTGCCGCCTCCTCCGTCGCCGGTCACACCCGAGCCTCCGGCCGAGGCGGCGCCGCGAGCGGAAGAGGCGCCCGCCCACACGCCGCACGAAGCCGAGCCGGCCGAGAGCGTTCGGGCGCAGCGCGTCGCGGAGGCTCCGCCCCCGGCTCCCCCTCCTGCGGCGCGGCCGGCGGCACCCGCCCCGCCTGCTGCGGCCCGTCCGGCGGTGCCTGTCGCGCCGGCGCCGGGTTTCGAGGAGATGCGGGGAGTCAAGGTGCTCGGCAAGATCGACCTCCGCAAGACCCCGCCGCCCGCGGCGGCGCCCGCCGGACGGAGCGGCGAGGCGGCCCCGGGCACGGAGGCCGCGCCGGCCGAGGGCGCGCCGAAGAAGAAGAAGGGGCGGAAGGTCATCAAGAAGTCCGACATGCTCGACACCCTGGAGCGCGATTTCATGCGTGGCGGCAAGCGGCCGCAGAAGCGCCGGGCGCTCCCGGGCAAGGAGCAGCGGAGGACCGAGATCACCGTGCCGCGCGCGTCGAAGCGGGTGATCCGGATCTCCGAAGTGGTGAGCGTCGCCGATGTCGCGAAGGCGATGGGCGTCAAGGCGAGCGAGGTCCTCAAGAAGCTGCTCGACATGGGCATGATGGCCACCATCAACCAGATGCTCGATCACGACACGGCCGCGCTCGTGGCCGGCGAGTTCGAGTACCAGGTGGAGAACGTCGCGTTCGACGTCGAGCAGGCGCTCGAGGCGGAGCAGGAGGCGGGCACCGCGGCGGAGGGGCGGTCGACCCGCGCGCCCGTGGTGACGATGATGGGCCACGTCGACCACGGCAAGACGTCGCTGCTCGACGCCATCCGCTCCACCGACGTGGCGGCGGGCGAGGCGGGCGGCATCACGCAGCACATCGGTGCCTACACCGTCGACGTCGGCGGGCGTCAGGTGACCTTCCTCGACACGCCCGGCCACGAGGCCTTCACGGCGATGCGGGCCCGCGGTGCCAAGGTGACCGACCTCGTCGTCCTCGTCGTCGCCGCCGACGACGGCGTCATGCCGCAGACCGTCGAGGCCATCAACCATGCCCGCGCCGCAGAGGTGCCGATCCTGGTCGCGGTCAACAAGATCGACAAGCCGGATGCCAACCCCGAGCGTGTCAAGCAGGAGCTCGGCAACCACGGGCTCGCGCCCGAGGACTGGGGCGGCGACACGATCGTCGTGCCGGTCTCGGCGAAGACCAAGGAAGGCATCCCGCAGCTCCTCGACATGATCCTGCTCCAGGCGGACGTGCTCGAGCTGCGCGCCAACCCGGGCCGTCTGGCCAAGGGGACCATCGTCGAGGCCCGGCTCGACCGCGGGCGCGGGCCGGTGGCGACGGTGCTCGTCCAGGAAGGTACGCTCAAGGTCGGCGACGCGTTCGTGTGCGGGACGCAGTACGGCCGCATCCGCGCCATGGTGGACGACAAGGGTCGTCGCATCGACGCGGCGGGGCCGTCGACGCCCGTGGAGATCCTCGGCCTCGGCGGCGTGCCGGAAGCCGGTGACGTCTTCGTCGCCGTGCAGGACGATCAGAAGGCGCGCCAGGTGGCGGAGCACCGCCGGGCAAAGCAGCGCGACGCCGAGATGGCGAAGACCGCCAAGGTCTCGCTCGACGAGCTCTACCAGCAGATCCAGACCGGCGAGGTGAAGGAGCTGAAGGTGGTGCTCAAGGCCGACGTCCAGGGCTCGGTCGAGGCGCTCAGCGAGGCGCTGCGGCGCCTCTCGACCGACGACGTGCGGCTCGCCGTGCTCCACGGCTCGGTCGGCGGCATCACCGAGTCGGACGTGCTGCTCGCCTCGGCGTCGAACGCGATCATCATCGGGTTCAACGTGCGCCCCGAGCCCAAGGCCGGGTCGCTGGCGGAACGCGAAGGCGTCGACATCCGGCTCTACACGGTGATCTACGAGGCGGTGAACGACGTGCGAGACGCGCTCGAGGGGCTGCTCGAGCCGACGTTCCGCGAGAAGGTGCTCGGCCGGGCCGAGGTGCGTCAGGTCTTCGCGGTCTCGGGCATCGGCCAGGTTGCGGGTTGCGCGGTGAGCGACGGGAAGATCGTGCGTGGCGCCAAGGCCCGCCTGCTGCGCGACCACGTCGTCGTGCACGACGGGCGTATCGGGAGCCTCAAGCGGTTCAAGGAAGATGCGCGCGAGGTGGCCACCGGGTACGAATGCGGTCTCTCGCTCGAAGGCTTCCAGGACGTGAAGGTGGGCGACGTCGTCGAGGCGTACGAGGTCGAGCAGGTGGCCCGGCGCCTCGCGCCGAGCGCGAGCAAGGGCCAGCCCGCGGCGTCTGCCTGACCCCGAGGCTCCCGGGGGCCCGGCCATGGTGGTGGGCGTGCTCCGGCTGGAGCTCTGGCTGCCGGAGAACCATTCGCTCAAGGGGAAGCGCAGCGTGCTCCGCACGATCAAGGCGCGGGTGCAGAACAAGTTCAACGTGTCGATCGCCGAGTGCGAGGACCACGACCTCTGGCAGCGCGCCACGCTCGGCGTGGCGCAGGTCGGGGCCGAGCAGCCGCACGTCGAGCGGTGTCTGCAGGAAGTCGTGCGTTTCATCGACGGGCTCGAGCTCGCCGAGCTCGGGGCCGAGCGCGTCGAGTTCCTCCACTACTGACCGCCAGGGAAGGGCGCCATGGCAGGCCGGCGACCGGAGCGCGTCGCGCACCTCGTGCAGGCCGAGCTCGCGCGCCTGCTGCTCGAAGAGGCGAAGAACCCGCTCCTGCGCGAGGTGATCGTGACCCTGGTCCGCATGACGCCGGACCTGCGGATCGCGCGGGTCTACTTCCGCACGCTCGGCGGCGGCGCAACGCAGGCCGAGGTGGGCCGCGCCCTCGAGCGGGCGGCGCCGTTCCTGCGCGCCGAGATCGGCCATGCTCTCGGCATGCGGGTCACGCCCGAGCTGCGCTTCGCCTACGACGAGGTCCCGGACACCGCCGACCGGGTCGACGCCCTCTTGCGCGGACCGGCGCGACCGCGGGAGGACGAGGAGGTGTGACCGGCATCCTTCTGGTCGACAAGCCCGAAGCGATGACGTCGGCGGGGGTGATTCGTGTCCTGCGCCCGGTGCTCGGCCGCGCCAAGGTGGGGCACCTCGGCACGCTCGACCCGTTCGCGAGCGGCCTCCTGCCGCTCTGCCTCGGTGAGGCGACGAAGGTGGCGCGCTACCTGCTGCTCGAACGCAAGGAGTACACGGGCACGATTCGCCTCGGCGTGGCGACCGACACCCTCGATCACACCGGCGCGGCCGTCGAGACGAGCGCCGTTCCGCCGCTCGAGCAGGCGACGGTTGATGCGGTGGCCGCGCGCTTCACGGGACGGCAGCGGCAGGTGCCGCCGATGTACTCGGCGCTCAAGCAGGGCGGGGTGCCGCTCTACAAGCTGGCGCGCCGCGGCATCGAGGTGGCCCGCGCGCCGCGCGACATCGACGTCGCAGGTCTGGAGCTGCGGCTCCGTCCACCGGACCGCATCGAGTTCGCGCTGGCGTGCTCCAAGGGCACCTACGTGCGCGTGCTGGCCGCGGACATCGGGCGAGCGCTCGGCACGGTCGCGCACCTCGAGCGCCTGCGGCGCATCGCCGTGGGGCTCTTCCGCGTGGCCGATGCCCAGACGCCGGACGCGCTCGCGGCGCTCCCTCCCGGTCACCTCCCGCTCGTGCCGGTGCGCGCGGCACTCGTGGGCTACCGGGCTTTCGTGCTCCCCGCGACCGAGCTCGTGCGTCTGCGCCGCGGCCAACAGGAGCCGCTCGCGGCGCTGCCGGCTCCGGAGCAGGCCGGTGAGACGGCGCTGCTGCTGGATGCGGCCGGGGACGTGGCGGGCGTCATCGAGTCGGAGGCGATGCGCCCGGGCTGGCACCTCGTCCGCGTGCTCGCCGCGGGGCTCGGGTGAGGCGCGATGCGCGCTTCATTTGGTGCGGCTTTGCAATGCGTCAAACCGCATGTTAGACACGGGGCTCAAAGCGAGAGAACAACGGAGAGGGCCGGGATGGCAGTGGTGCGTGAGCGCACGCAAGAGGCCGTGCAGACGTATCGTCGGCACGGCACGGACACCGGGTCACCGGAGGTCCAGGTCGCGCTCCTCACAGGCCGCATCGGGTACTTGACGGAACACTTCAAGGTGCACCGCAAGGACCACCATTCCCGCCGCGGGTTGCTCAAGCTGGTGGGGCAGCGTCGGCGCTTGCTCGATTACCTCAAGCGACGCGACTTCCAGCGTTACAAGAGCGTGATCGAACGCCTCGGCATCCGGAAGTAGCTTCCGGGCTTCTCGTTCAACCCTCCTTCTCCCTGTCCTCCTCGCCAGATCACAAGAGGCTGCGGCCGGCGCCGCAGGGAGAAAACAGCATGTCGGGAACGGGCTACCAGAGAGTGCAGATCGAGTTTCACGGCCGCCCCCTGTCGATCGAGACGGGGCGGATGGCGAAGCAGGCGGGCGGAGCGGCGCTCGTCCAGTTCGGCGAGACGGTCGTGCTGGTCACGGCCACGGCGAGTGCGGCCGCGCGCGAAGGCATCGATTTCTTCCCGCTCACCTGTGACTACCAGGAGAAGACGTTCGCGGCGGGCAAGATCCCGGGCGGCTTCTTCAAGCGGGAGGGGCGGCCCGCGGAGAAGGAGATCCTCACGTCTCGCCTGATCGATCGCCCGGTCCGCCCGCTCTTCCCGAAGGGCTTCAACTGCGAGACGCAGGTCATCGCGACGGTGCTCTCGCACGACAGGGAGAACGACCCCGACGTGCTGTCGATGGTCGGCGCGTCAACGGCCCTCGTCCTCTCCGACGTGCCGTGGAACGGGCCGATCGCGGCCGTCCGCGTCGGCCGGCACGCCGGGCGCTTCGTCATCAATCCCACCACGAGCCAGCTCGCCGAGAGCGACCTCAACCTGATCGTCGCCGGCAGCCGCGACGCGATCGTCATGGTCGAGGGGGGCGCCAGCATGCTGCCCGAGCAGGTCGTGCTGGAAGCGCTCTTTGCCGCTCACGAGGGACTCCAGCCGCTGATCGCGCTCCAGGAGGAGCTGCAGCGTCTGGTCGGGAGGCCGAAGCGTGCGGTCGCGGCGCCGAAGGTCGATGCCGGCCTGGAACAGCAGGTGCGCGAGATCGGGCTTCCAAAGCTCCGGGCCGGCCTCGCGAACCCGGTCAAGCAGGAGCGCTACGCGGCGCTCGACGCCGCTCGCGAGGAGGTCGTGAACACCCTCGCCAACGGCTCGCCCGAGCGGGCCAAGGAGGTCGGGGAGGTCTTCGACCGCGTGAAGAAGCACGTCGTGCGCGAGACGATCGTGCGCGAGCGGCGCCGGATCGACGGCCGCGGCCCGGCCGACGTCCGGCCGATCACGTGCGAGGTGGAGGTTCTGCCACGCACGCACGGCTCGGCGCTCTTCACGCGCGGCGAGACGCAGGCGCTGGTCGTGACCACCCTCGGCACGTCGTCCGACGAGCAGAAGATCGATGCGCTCATCGGCGAGACGTACAAGAAGTTCATGCTGCACTACAACTTCCCGCCGTTCAGCACGGGCGAGGTGAAATTCCTGCGCAGCCCGGGGCGCCGCGAGATCGGCCATGGCGCCCTGGCCGAGCGGGCGCTCGCGCCGGTGCTGCCGACCGAGGAGGAGTTCCCGTACACGATCCGGATCGTGTCGGAGGTCCTCGAGTCGAACGGCTCGTCGTCGATGGCGACCGTGTGCGGCGGCTCGCTCTCGTTGATGGCGGCCGGCGTGCCGGTCAAGGCGGCGGTGGCGGGCGTGGCGATGGGCCTCATCAAGGAGGGCGACGAGGTCCGCGTGCTCTCCGACATCCTCGGTGACGAGGACCACCTCGGCGACATGGACTTCAAGGTGGCCGGCACGGAGCAGGGCGTGGTCGCGGTCCAGATGGACATCAAGATCGCGGGGGTGACGCGGGCGATCATGGAGGAGGCTCTCGAGCAGGCGCGCGCGGCTCGGCTGCACATCCTCGGCGTCATGAACCGGACGCTGGCCCGGCCGCACAGCGAGCTGTCGATGCACGCGCCGCGCATCATCACCCTCCACATCAAGCCGGACCGTATCCGCGACCTGATCGGCCCCGGCGGCAAGGTGATCCGCGGCATCACCGAGGAGACCGGCGCCAAGATCGACGTCGAGGACGACGGGACGGTCTACGTCGCCTCCGCCGACGGCGAGTCCATGCAGCGCGCCATCGACAAGATCCGCGCCGTCACGGCCGAGGCGGAGGTCGGCAAGGTCTACCGCGGCACGGTCCGCAAGATCGTCGACTTCGGCGCCTTCGTGGAGATCTTTCCCGGTACGGATGGCCTGGTGCACATCTCGCAGCTCGCCCACGAGCGCGTCCGCAAGGTCTCCGACGTGCTCAAGGAGGGCGACGTCATCGACGTGAAGGTGCTGGAGGTCGATCGGTCGGGAAAGATCCGACTGTCGCGCAAGGAGACGCTCAAGAAGCCGAGCCCCGGCGACCAGGAAGCCCGGCCGTAGACCGCATGCAGGCCACGCGGCTACCGAACGGCGTCCGGGTCCTGTCGGAGGAGCTCGCCGAGCTCCCGTCGGTGACCGTCGGCATCTGGGTCGAGAACGGCTCGCGCTACGAGCGGCCGGACCAGGCAGGGATCTCGCACTTCCTCGAGCACCTGTTCTTCAAGGGCACGGAGCGCCGGACGGCGGCGGACATCGCGGAGGAGATCGACGCCGTGGGCGGCGTCCTGAACGCCTTCACCGGCAAGGAGTACACCTGCTACTACGGCAAGGTCCTCCCCGACCACCTGCCGCTCGCCCTCGACCTGCTCGCCGACATCTTCACGCACTCGCGCTTCGCCGCCGAGGAGATCGAGCGCGAGCGCTCGGTGATCGTGCAGGAGATCTCGCAGGTCGAGGACACGCCCGACGACTACGTCCACGAGCTCTTCAACCTCGCCTTCTGGCCGGGTCATCCGCTGTCACGGCCCATCGCCGGCACGGCGGAGTCGGTCGGCCGCTTCAGCCGCGACGACTTCCTCTCCTTTCTCGACGTGCGCTACCGGCCCGACCGCATCCTGATCACGGGGGCGGGAAACCTGCGTCACGACGAGCTGGTCAGCGTCGCGGCGCGCAGCTTCGGCGAGCTCGGCGGGAGGGCATCGCTCGTCGACGGGGGGCCGCCCCAACCGCAGGCCGGCGTCTGGGTGCACGAGAAGGGCCTCGAGCAGGTGCATCTCTGCCTCGGCGCGCCGGGGATCGCGCAGGGCGACGCCGACCGCTACGCGGCGCACCTGCTGAATCTGGCGATCGGCGGCGGCATGAGCTCGCGGCTCTTCCAGGAGATCCGCGAGCGACGCGGCAAGGCCTACACCGTCTACTCGTTCCTCGCTTCGTACCTCGACGTCGGCTACGTCGGTGTCTACGTGGGCACGAGTGCCGAGTGGGTACGCGAGGTGGTGGAGGTGATCCGCGGCGAGCTCGGGCGGGTGGTGCGCGAGGGGCTGGCGGAGGCGGAGCTGGCGCGCGTGAAGAACCAGATGAAGGGCAACATGCTGCTCGGCCTGGAGACGAGCGACAGCCGCATGAGCCGGATCGCGAAGAACGAGATCTACTTCGGCCGCGACGTCTCCATCGAGGAGGTGGCGCGCGGCATCGACGGCGTCCGCAACGAGGACATCGTCCACGTGGCGAAGCGCCTCTTCCGCCCCGGCACCCTGGCCCTCACCGTTCTCGGCGACCTGCGCGGCGAGAAGCTGAACGACCAGGTCCTGCACGAGTGAGGACGGGCGCCGTGCGGGTCCGTGTGCGCCGCATGAGGCGGACTGCGCACCCTCTTGCGCTGCCTCGCTACATGACGCCCGGAGCGGCCGGCATGGACCTCGCGGCCGACGTCTCCGCCGACGTCGTGCTGCGCCCCGGCGAGCGGCGCCTCGTGCCGACGGGGCTCGCGGTGGCCATCCCGGCCGGGTACGAGGGGCAGGTCCGGCCGCGCAGCGGTCTCGCGCACCGCGACGGCCTGACGCTCCTCAACGCGCCCGGGACGATCGACGCCGACTACCGGGGCGAGGTCCAGGTGCTGCTCATCAACCTCGGCCGCGCCCCCGTCCGCATCCGTCGCGGCGACCGCATCGCGCAGCTCGTGGTCTCCCCCGTCGTCACCATCGCCTGGCAAGAAGTCGAGAACCTCCCCGCGACCGCACGCGGCAACGGCGGCTTCGGCAGTACCGGCAGCGAGAACGGCGCGCGGGCGCGCGCGCCGGGCGCGACGCCGGGGCGTGGCCGAAGCGGCGCGAGGCTTCGCCGAGCGCCGCGCGGGGGGTTCGGGGGGCCATCGGAGGAGCGCAGCGCGCGCGGCGCGCGAGCACCGCACGGGGCCCCCCGAGGTATAGCCCCCCCCGAGGTCTAAATGCTCCAGCGCTACACCCGCGCCGAGATGGGTCGCATCTGGTCGGAGGAGGCCCGCCTCGCCCGCTGGCTCGAGATCGAGCTCGCCCTGACCGACGTGCTCGCCGAGCGGGGGGAGATACCGGCCGCGGCTGCCCGCAAGCTCCGCACGGGGGCGCGGGTGGACCCCGCCCGCATGCGGGCGATCGAGGACGAGGTCAAGCACGACGTGGTCGCGTTCGTGTCGGCGGTGGCGGAGACGGTCGGCGACGAGGGCCGCTTCCTGCACCTCGGGCTCACCTCGAGCGACGTGGTCGACACGGCCTTCGCACTCCAGCTGCGCGATGCCGCCGACCTCCTGCTCGCCGGGATCGATCGCCTCCGGCAGGCCATCCGCGTGCAGGCCGAGCGCCACCGCCACACGCTCATGATCGGGCGGACGCACGGCATCCACGCCGAGCCGATCACCTTCGGCCTCAAGTGCGCGAGCTGGTGGGCCGAGCTCGGGCGCGACCGGCGCCGGCTCGCGGCGGCGCGCGAGGGTATCGCGTACGGCAAGCTCTCGGGCGCGGTCGGCACCTTCGCCAACCACGACCCGGCGGTCGAGCGGGCAGTGTGCATGCGGCTCGGCCTCAAGGCCGAGCCGATCGCGACCCAGGTGGTCCCCCGCGACCGCCACGCCGAGCTCTTCACCTGCCTCGCGGTGCTGGCGGGCACGTGCGAGCGCGTCGCGGTCGAGATCCGGCATCTCCAGCGGACCGAGGTCGGCGAGGTCGCGGAGCCGTTCGCGCCGGGCCAGAAGGGCTCCTCGGCGATGCCCCACAAGCGCAACCCCGTGCTCGCCGAGAACGTCTGTGGCCTCGCCCGGCTGGTGCGCGCACACGCGCTGGCGGCGCTGGAGGACATGGCGCTCTGGCACGAGCGCGACATCAGCCACTCGGCGGTGGAGCGCGTCATCGGTCCCGACGCGACCATCGTGGTGGACTTCATGCTGGCGCGCCTCGCCGAGGTGATCGAGGGGCTCGAGGTGCGGCCGGAGGTCATGCGGGCCAACCTGGAGCGGCTTGGCGCCGCGATCTTCTCGGAGCAGATCCTGCTGGCACTGGTGCGGCGCGGCGTGGCGCGCGACCAGGCCTACCGCTGGGTCCAGCGGCACGCGCTTGCGGGCGGCGACCTCCAGGCGCGGCTCGCCGCCGACGTCGACGTCGCCAGCCATCTGCCGCCCGCCGAGCTCGCTGTCCTCTTTGACATGCGCCACCACCTGCGGCATATCGATGCTCTCTTCGCGCGCGCCCTGGAGGACGACGATGGAGCAGCGTGAGCTTCTCTACGAGGGCAAGGCCAAGCAGCTCTATCGCACCTCGGACCCCGACCTCCTCATCCAGCACTTCAAGGACGACGCCACCGCCTTCAACGCCAAGAAGCGCGGCACGATCATCGACAAGGGCATCCTCAACAACCGCATGTCCGAGGTGCTCTTCCGCTTCCTCGAGGAGCAGGGCGTCGCGACGCACTTCGTGCGCCGCATCTCGGACCGCGACATGTTGGTCCGCGCCTGCGAGATCGTGAAGATCGAGGTCGTCGCCCGGAATCTGATCGCCGGGAGCCTTGCGAAGCGTCTCGGCAAGCCCGAGGGCGAGCTGCTGCCCGAGCCGATCCTCGAGCACTACTACAAGGACGACGCGCTCGACGACCCGATGATCAACGACTGGCACATCCGGTATCTGAAGCTCGCGACGGCGCACGAGCTGTCCCAGATCAACGAGACGGCGCTGCGCGTGAACGCGCTCCTGCGCGAGTTCCTCGACCAGCGCCAGATCGTCCTGGTCGACATGAAGCTCGAGTTCGGGCGCCACCACGGCAAGCTGCTCCTGGCCGATGAGATCTGCCCGGACACCTGTCGCTTCTGGGACAAGCAGAGCGGCGAGAAGCTCGACAAGGACCGCTTCCGGCGCGACATGGGCGGCGTCGAGGACGCGTATCAGGAGGCCACGCGTCGCATCTGCAGCGCCGCGGCCTGATGCCCGGCCTGCTGGCGCGGGTCTACGTCACGCCCAAGCGGGGCATCCTCGACCCACAAGGCAAGGCGGTCGAGCAGTCGCTGCACGCGCTCGGCTTCGGCGAGGTGAGCGACGTGACCGTCGGCAAGTACGTCGAGATGCGCCTCGGCGACGCGCCGCGCGCGACGGCCGACGCACGGGTGCGCCAGATGTGCGAGCGGCTGCTGGCCAACGGCGTCATCGAGGACTACCGGGTGGAGCTGGTCCCGGAGCGAGGCTAGGCGCATGCGGTGGGGTGTGGTCACGTTCCCCGGCTCGAACGACGACCGGGATGCGCTGCGCGTGGTGGCGCGCGTGCTCGGCGACGAAGCGGTGGCGCTCTGGCACAAGGACCGCGATCTCGGCGGCGTCGACTGCGTGATCCTCCCGGGCGGCTTCTCCTACGGCGACTACCTGCGCTGCGGCGCGATGGCCAAGTTCTCACCGATCATGGCGGCGGTGGTCGAGCACGCCCGCGCCGGCGGCCTCGTGCTCGGCATCTGCAACGGGTTCCAGATCCTGTGCGAGGCGGGGCTGCTGCCGGGCGCGCTGGTCCGCAATCGCTCGCTCAGCTTCGTGTGCGACGTGGTGACGATCCGCGTCGAGACGGCGGCGACGCCCTTCACCCACGGCTGCCGCCCCGGCGACCTCCTGCGCGTACCGATCAAGCACGGCGAGGGCTGCTATGTCGCCGACGAGGCGACGCTCGCCGAGCTCGAAGCGCGGGACCAGGTGGTGTTCCGCTACGTCGACCAGGCGGGCCGCGTCGTCCCCGAGGCGAACCCCAACGGTTCGCTCGGCAACGTCGCCGGCGTCTGCAACGCGGAGCGCAACGTGCTCGGCCTGATGCCGCACCCGGAGCACGCGGCGGAGCGTCTCGTGGGCGGCGAGGACGGGCTCAAGCTCTTCCACTCCGCGCAGGCGTGGCTCCGGCGCGGCCGCGAAGAAACGCCTGTTTCGGGGCCGTGAGTGCCCCCGCCGTCACCGCCGGCCTCGCGGCCGAGCACGGGCTCACGCCGGAGGAGTACGCGAAGATCCTCGATCTCCTCGGCCGGGCGCCGAGCTTCGAGGAGCTCGGGGTCTTTGCGGTCATGTGGTCGGAGCACTGCTCCTACAAGAGCTCTCGCGCCTGGCTGCGGCAGCTGCCCACGGGCGGCGCCCACGTGATCGAGGGGCCCGGCGAGAACGCCGGCGCGGTCGACATCGGCGACGGGCTGGCGGCGGTCTTCAAGATCGAGAGCCACAACCACCCCTCCTTCATCGAGCCGTTCCAGGGCGCGGCCACCGGCGTCGGCGGCATCCTGCGCGACGTGTTCACCATGGGGGCGCGGCCGATCGCCAGCCTGGATGCGCTGCGCTTCGGCCGCCTCGAGCACCCGCGGACGGCGTACCTGGTGAAGGGGGTCGTGGGCGGTATCGGCCATTACGGGAACTGCGTCGGCGTGCCGACGGTGGGTGGCGACCTCTACTTCGACGGGGGCTACGACCAGAACATCCTGGTGAACGCCTTCACCTGCGGTGTGGCGCCGCGCGACCGGCTCTTCCGTGCCCGCGCGGCCGGGCCCGGCAATCCCGTCGTCTACGTCGGGGCCCGCACGGGCCGGGACGGCATCCACGGCGCGAGCCTCCTCGCCTCCGCCGCCTTCGACGCCGGCGCGGCGGAGAAGCGGCCCGCGGTCCAGGTGGGCGACCCGTTCACCGAGAAGCTCCTGCTCGAGGCGTGCCTCGAGCTCATGGCGACCGAGCACCTCGTCGCGATCCAGGACATGGGTGCCGCCGGGCTCACATCGAGCGCGCTCGAGATGGCGGGGCGCGGCGAGGCCGGCATGCTGCTCGAGCTCGATCGCGTGCCCGTGCGCGAACCGGGCATGACGCCCTACGAGATCCTGCTCTCCGAGTCGCAGGAGCGGATGCTGCTCGTGGTCCGCCAGGGTTCCGAAGCCGCCGTCGAGGCGATCTTCCGTCGCTGGGACCTCGAGGCCTCGGTCATCGGGCGGGTCACGGACGACGGGACGTTTCGCGCGTGCTGGCGGGGCCGGGAGGTGTGTGGGCTGCCGGTGGCGGCGCTCACCCAGTCGGCCCCGGTGTACCGGCGGCCCGCGGAGGAGCCGGCGCGGCTCGAGCAGCTGCAGCACTTCGACCCGGCCGAGGTGCGCGAGCCCGCGGACCTGAGCGGCGCGCTGGTCCAGCTCCTCGAGGGCCCGAACCTCTGCTCGCGCGAGTGGGTGTACCGCCAGTACGACCAGCTGGTCGGGGGCAACACCGTCGTGCGGCCCGGCGGCGACGCCGCCGTCGTCCGCCTGGACGGGACGCGGCGGGCCCTCGCGCTGACCGTCGACTGCAACAGCCGCTACTGCCAGCTCGATCCGTACCTCGGCGCGGTGCTGGCCGTCGTCGAGGCGGCGCGCAATCTGGTCGCGGTCGGCGCGCGCCCGCTCGCAGTGAGCGACTGCCTCAACTACGGGAACCCCGAGCGCCCCGACGTCATGTGGGAGTTCCAGCAGGGGATCGCGGGCATCCGCGACGCGTGCGTCGCGCTCGGCACGCCGGTGGTGAGCGGCAACGTGAGCTTCTACAACGAGACCGAAGGACACGGCATCCCGCCGACGCCGATGATCGCCATGGTCGGGCTCCTCGACGACGTCGAGGCGCACCTCACCCCATGGTGGAAGGCCGAGGGCGACGTGGTCGTGCTGCTCGGCCGCACGCGCGAGGAGCTGGGGGCGAGCGAGTATCTCGCCGTCGTCCACGGCCTCGTCCGGGGCGCGCCGCCGTGGATCGACCTCGAAACGGAGAAGCGCCTCCAGCGCCTCTGTCTCGCCGCCGCCGCCGAGCAGCTGCTGCGCTCGGCGCACGACGTGGCGGAAGGCGGGCTGGCCGTGGCGCTGGCCGAGTGCTCGTTCGGGGGCGCTGGCCTCGGGGCGCGCATCGCCGTCGAGAGCGGCATGCGGGCCGACGCGCTCCTGTTCGGCGAGAGCCAGTCCCGCATGCTCGTCTCGCTCCGCCGGCGCCATCTCGGCCGGCTGCGGGACCTGGCGCGACGCGAGGACGTGCAGTTCACGGTGCTCGGCGAGGTCCGGGGTTCGAGCCTCGTGATCGGCGACCTGGTGGACCTGGCGATCGAGCCGGCGCGTGCGCGCTGGCGGCGAGCGCTCGCCGGGCGCCTCGCCGGCTGAGGGCCGGTGTACTCGCGGGGAACGCTCCGCTAGACTCCGGGAGGCGGGACGATGTTCGACAAGTTCCACGAGGAGTGCGGCGTCGTGGGCGTCTACGGCCATCCCGAGGCCGCCACGCTCGCGTACCTCGGCCTCTACGCGCTCCAGCACCGGGGGCAGGAGTCTGCGGGTATCGTGGCGGCGAACGGCGAGGCCCTGATCAGCCATCGCGGCATGGGGCACGTCGCCGACATCTTCCAGTACGACATCCTCGCCCGCCTCCGCGGCCACCTGGCGATCGGCCACAACCGCTACTCGACCAGCGGCTCGACGGTGCTGAAGAACTGTCAGCCGTTCGTGGTGTCGTGGGCGCACGGCGCGCTCGCGATCGCGCACAACGGCAACCTCGTCAACGCCGACGAGCTGCGCGCACGGCTCGAGGCACGCGGCGCGATCTTCCAGTCCACCGTCGACAGCGAGGTCATCGTCCACCTGATCGCGGGCTCGGCGCAGACGACGCTCCTGGACCGCATCATCGACGCGCTCGGCCAGGTTCGCGGCGCGTACTCGCTCGTCTTCATGACCGAGGATCGGATCATCGCCGCCCGCGACCCGGCGGGCTTCCGGCCGCTCGTCCTCGGGCGGGTGGGCGACGCGGTGGTCATCGCCTCGGAGACCTGTGCGCTCGACCTAGTCGATGCCCGCCTCGAGCGGGAGGTCCACCCGGGCGAGCTCGTGGTGGTGAGCGAGCAGGGCGTCGAGTCGATCCGGCCGTTTCCCCGGAGCGAGAGCCACCACTGCGTGTTCGAGTATGTCTACTTCGCGCGACCCGACAGCGAGATCTTCGGCCGCAACGTCTACGAGGCCCGCAAGGAGCTCGGCCGGCAGCTGGCGCGCGAGAGCGGTGTCCCGGCCGACATCGTCATCCCCGTCCCGGACTCCGGCGTGCCGGCGGCGATCGGCTACGCCGAGGAGGCGGGGCTGCCGTTCGAGATGGGCCTCATCCGCAATCACTACGTCGGCCGGACCTTCATCGAGCCGTCGAGCTCGATCCGCCACTTCGGCGTCAAGGTGAAACTGAATGCGCTGCGGGAAGTGCTCGATCAGCGACGCGTCGTCGTGGTCGACGATTCGATCGTGCGCGGCACGACGAGCCGCAAGCTGGTGCACATGATCCGTCAGGCGGGCGCGCGCGAGGTCCACGTGCGGATCAGCTCGCCGCCCACGACGCACCCGTGCTTCTACGGGATCGACACGCCCACGCGAGAGGAGCTGATCGCCTCGTCGCACGAGGTGGAGGAGATCCGGACGTACCTCGGCGCCGACACGCTCGCGTACCTCAGCCTGGCGGGCCTCTACGCGTTCGCCGGCGGGCGGCGGGCGGGGTTCTGCGACGCCTGCTTCACGGGCCGCTACCCGATCCCGCCTCCCGAGGAGCTGCCGGCGCGGCAGCTCCAGCTGTTCGAGGCCCGGGACCGCTAGGAGTCTGTCCGAGTAACCGACGAAAGCGAGGCGAGCGAGCCGGGGAGCGAGAGCGGTGAGCGCAGCGCCGACCGAGGAGGCGTAGCAGAGCTACGCCGCACGAGGGAGGCGCGAGCACACCGCTCGCAGCCCCCGGATCGTTCGCCGCAGCCGGAGCGTTACTCGGACAGCCTCCTAGGCCGGCTGCCGGACCACGTCGGGCGGCTCGCCGTCGCAGCGGCGAACGACCGTGTCGTGGGCCCAGGCGGGGTCGGTGCGCGGGTGGTCGATCGTGTAGTGGAGCCCGCGGCTCTCGGGCCGGCTCGCCGCGCAGGCGATGACCAGCTCCGCCACCGTCGCGAGGTTGCGCAGCTCGGCCAGGTCGCTGGTGAGCAGGAAGTCCCAGTAGTAGCCCCGGATCTCCTCCTGCAGGAGTGCGATGCGCTGGCGGGCGCGGGCGAGCCGCCGGTCGCTCCGCACGATACCCACGTAGTTCCACATGAAGCGGCGGATCTCGTCCCAGTTCTGGGTGACGACGACCGATTCGTCGCTGTCGGTGGCGCGGCCGGGGTCCCAGGGACGGATGGCAGGCGGGCGACGCCGGTCCGCCGCGCGCATCTCGAGCGCGTGAGCGGCGGCGCGCCGCGCGAAGACCAGGGCCTCGAGCAGCGAATTGGAGGCCAGCCGGTTGGCTCCGTGCAGGCCGGTGCAGGCGACCTCGCCGGCGGCGTAGAGGCGCTCGATCGCCGTCCGGGCATGCAGGTCCGTGACGACGCCGCCGCAGGAGTAGTGGGCGGCGGGCACGACGGGCACCGGCTCCCGTGTGAGGTCGAAGCCGAAGCGGAGGCAGCGCTCGTAGACGGTGGGGAAGCGACGGCGCACCCAGTCGGCATCGCGGTGGCTGATGTCGAGGTAGACGCACTCGAAGCCATGCACCTTCATCTCGTTGTCGATGGCACGGGCGACGATGTCCCGTGGCGCCAGCTCCGCCCGTTCGTGATATCGGGCCATGAACGGCTCGCCATCGGGCCGGCGGAGGATCGCGCCCTCGCCGCGCAGCGCCTCGGTCAACAGGAACGACTTGGCGGCGGGGTGGTAGAGGCAGGTCGGATGAAACTGGAAGAACTCCATGTTGGCGACCGGCGCGCCGGCGCGATACGCCATCGCCACGCCGTCGCCCGTCGCGACGTCGGGGTTGGAGGTGTAGAGGTAGATCTTTCCCGCGCCGCCGCTGCACAGGAGCGTCGCCCGCGCGACGAAGCGGCGGACCTGGCGGCTGTCGCGGTCGAGGACGTATGCGCCCCAGCACACGGGCACCGGCCCCTCGCGGTCGACGAGCAGGTCCACGGCGAGCGCGTTCTCGTGGATCGTGATGTTGGGCGCAGCGCGCACCGCCTCGGTGAGCGCGCGGATGATCTCGTGGCCGGTCGCGTCGAGCGCGTGGAGGATGCGTCGCCGCGAATGTCCGCCCTCCTGTCCGAGGTCGTACTCCTGTTCCTCGGGGTCGCCGCGCAGGTCGAAGTTCGCCCCGAGCGCAATCAGCCGGCGCACCCCGGCCGGACCCTCGCGGACGACGGTCTCGACCACGTCGCGACGGCAGAGCCCGGCGCCCGCCGCGATCGTATCGTCGATGTGCGACTCGAAGCTGTCCTCGGGGCTCCAGACCGAGGCGATGCCGCCCTGAGCGTACTGGCTCGAGCTCTCGGGAAGCCGGTCCTTCGTGACCAGCACGACATGCGCGCGTCCAGCGCACTCGAGGGCGCAGGTGAGCCCGGCGATGCCGCTACCGATGACCAGGAGGTCGCTTTCCACCGGCACGTACCGAGCTTCTCGTGCCGTTCACGTCGGGTCAAGCGGCGTCCGGTGGTTTGCGTTCCCCGCCGGCGTTCCGTATCGTGGCCAGCGATGTGGTCCGGCGTGGCGGAGGTGGTCCTGGCGGTGGTGCTGGGCCTCGTCTCGGCCGTCCGCGCCGACGTCTACTCATACCGCGACCCCCAGGGCGTCCTGCACTACACCAACGTGCCCGCCGTCACGGGACCCAGGCTGGTCTTCAAGGAGCGGCCGATCCCGCCCGCGGCCCCCATGCTGGTGCCCGGGCGGCGCTGGCTGCCGGAGCTGATGTCGCGGCCGCTGCCGCGGGCCGACGCGACGGTCTACGACGGCCTCATCCGTGAGATCGCCGCACGGCACGGGGTCGAATACGCGCTCGTGAAGGCGGTCATCAAGGCGGAGTCGGACTTCGACCGGACGGCGGTGTCCCGCAAGGGCGCGCTCGGCCTCATGCAGCTCATGCCTCAGACCGCAGCCTTCCACCAGGTGCACAACGTGTTCCTGCCGCGCGACAACATCGAAGGCGGCTGCCGCCATCTGCGCATGCTGCTCGACCGGTACGGAGGAAACCTGCCGCTCGTGATCGCCGCGTACAACGCCGGGACCCAGCGCGTCGAGGATGCCGGCGGCGTGCCGCCGATCGTCGAGACGCGCGAGTACCTGGCCCGTGTGCTGCGCTACCGGGCCGCCTACGTCGGCGCGGGATCGGTCGTGCTCGCGGCCGGGCACTGAGTCGGGGGGCCGCACGCTCGCCGTCCGACCCGGGGCCGTCCCGAATCTGCTGAGCCTCGTCCGCGTCGGGCTCGTGCCGGTGCTCGTCGTGACCCTCACGCGCTCCGGACCCGAGGCGCGGGCGCTTGCCGGCCTGGTCTTCCTGGTCGCCTGCGTCACCGACTTCCTCGACGGCTGGCTGGCGCGCCGGCGCGCCAGCACGACGGCGCTCGGCCAGTTCCTCGACCCGCTCGCCGACAAGCTGGTCGTCGCCGCCGTGCTGATCATGCTGGCGGCGCAATCCCTGGAGCCGCGCGTGCCGGCCTGGATGGTCGTGCTCATCGTCGTCCGCGAGCTCGCCGTGACGGGGCTCCGCGGCATCGCCTCGACCGGCGGCGTGCTGGTGCCGGCGCAGGAGCTCGGCAAGTACAAGACGATCTTCCAGATGTTCGCGATCGAGGCCCTGCTCCTGCACTACCGCTACCCGATCCCGGGGACCCAGCTGGCGATCGATTTCCACGCCGCCGGCATGCTGTTCCTCTGGATGGCCCTCGTGCTCGCCGTCTGGTCCGGGGTGGACTACCACGTCCGCATCCTGCGCCACGTCCGCCTGGATTGACGGGCTGCTGCGGACCTGCCGCTTCGAGCAGCCGCGATCGGCGACGTGCGATGTTGGCGACGGGCGGACACGTTTGTCCATGGAACACTCCTGTACGGTACCGTTCGGATCTTTCGTGACTCTTCTGGTGGGGATGCGGGTGGACGGAACTCTCGACTACGGGACGGTTGTTTGACGATGCCCTGGCTCGAGGGCAAACGTGGACGCCACATGCCGCTGGCGCCGCGACTGGAAACCTCGCGGATCGCTTCTTGCACCCGGAAGACGCTTCAAGAACTGCCCGCAGTCTGGTAGATACCGCGGCAGCGCGTGCTCGGAGTGCCTGGCCGGTGTCGGGAGAAAGGAAAGGTGGGTGAGATGGAGGGACACACGGACGCGCCCTGTCCGAACTGCGACCACCCGGTGATCGACAAGCCGCGTGCAGGCGGCGTCACGGTCTGTCTCAACTGCGGGGCATGGTTGGTGCCTGACGGTGACTCGAAGCTTCGCGGCATGAGCCGCAGCGAGGCCGAGCGGATCCCCGGGCCCGTGCAGTCGACGCTCATCAAGGCAAGTCGCCTCATCCTCCAGCGCGGCACGGCGTCCCCGGGGCCGGCGGAGGACGAAAAACACGACTGAGCCGAAGCAACCCGCCGTGGACCTTTGACGCCGATCGGTTGACATTCCATGCCAGCGGGTGGTTTGAGTCCCCGCGATGTCCGGCACGGTGCGGGCGGAGGCTCCCGGCCGTCTTCTCGAGCTGGTCAGGGCGCTCGGCGGATCGCCGGAGCGGGTGCTCGCCGCCGCGGGCGTTGCCGCTGCCGACTTCGCGGATCCCGACCGGCCGATCGAGGTCGAGATCGTCCTCCGCCTCGTCGACGCTGCGGCACACGAGGTCGGGGACGACCGCTTCGGCCTGCACGCGGGGAGCCGCATGGACTACGGGGCGCTCGGCGTGCTCAGCTACGCGGTGCTGAACGCCCCGACGGTCGGTACCGCGCTCCGGAACTTCGAGCGCTACGCCCGTTCACACTTCCGGGGGCCCCGGATCAGGCTCGAGATCGACGGCGACGAGGCGCGACTCGAGCTCGTGCTCGACGTGCCGGACGGCGTGCCGCGCCGACACCACGCCGAGGCCGCGGCGGTGGTCGGGCTGCGCATCATGCGCCAGCTGATCGGCCGCGACTGGCGCCCGCGCCGCGTGCGCTTCGCACACGACCGCCCGCGCGACGTCTCCGAGCACGAGCGCATCTTCGGAGCACCGCTCGGTTTCCGCCAGGGCGTTCACGTCGGGCTCGTCTTCGATGCCGGCGACCTGGAGCGCCCGGTGCGCGATGCCGACCGGCGCCTTCTTCCCATCATCGAGCGCCACCTCGACGAGCTGCTCGCGAAGCCCGAGCCAGGCGACGCGTGGCTCGGCGAGGTGCGGAGCGCCATCGCGAGCTCGGTCTGCGACGGTCATCCGGGGATACAGGCCGTCGCGCGGCGGCTCGGCGTGAGCGTCCGCACCCTCCAGCGCCGGCTCGGGGAGCAACGTACCGTCTTCAAGACCCTCGTCGAGGACGTCCGCCGCGAGCTCGCGCTCCGCTACCTGGCGGATGGCCGGACGCGTCTCACCGACGTCGCCTTTCTGGTCGGGTACTCGGAGCTGAGCGCCTTTGGCCGCGCGTTCCACCGCTGGACGGGGTCGACCCCGCTCGCGATGCGACGGAGCCTGACGGCCGCCTCGACGACCCGGGCGTAGGGCCCGGGACCGCTCCCGCGCGTCCGCCGCCCGCGCGATGGTCCCGTCCCGCCTCCCAATTTGGCATCGACTGTCCATCCGCGTTCTCGGGCCGCGCTGCAAGGCTTCGCGCGCAGATGATCCGCGCGGCGAAGGGGGCGGTTCCGACTCCCCGGTGCGGAAGGATCAACGGGCCCGCGCCATCGCCGCTCGCGATCGGGCGTTCCTGGTTCGCTACGCGGACGACGTGGCGGCGGTATTTTCGCAGGAGGAGGATGCGCGCCGGGTGTGGGCGGTACTGCCGAGGCGGTTTGCCCGGTACGGGGTTGGCGAGCCATGAGTTCGGCGAGACGGTGACCGATCCCTACGGGAACGGCTGGCAGGACTCCACGGGTATCACCGGTGAGAACGGCGACAAGTGCAACCGGCTCTACCCTGCGAATGCTCACTACAGCAACGGCGCCTTCCCGGTGCAGTCACTGTGGAGCAACTACTACAAGCGCTACTACCTCAACGGATGCCTCTACCCATCCGGGTACTGAGCGACACCGTCAATATAAGAGACTGCGCCTGAGTCCCCGGCCCCGGCCTCGTCGTCGGGCCGGGGACTCGGCGCTTTTGGCTGCGTTTGTGCAGCGTTGACAATCGGGGCGCCGCCCGGGCACAGCGGGCGCGCCGCGATGCCGCAGGACGTGCCCGAGTTCCGCTTCGGCGACGACGCCCTCCGGCTCCGGCAGTTCGTCTACGAGCGCTGGTGCGCGCACGGCCGCGGGCCGAACCTGCGCGCGGTGCACGCCGCGACCGGAATGTCGCGCGAGCGGAGAAGATCCTACGTAAATTGGGCGGGGGCTGATCTCATGCCGCACCGCCTGCCTACGGTCGCCGGGCGACGGGCCGCAGCGGCGCCAGGAGGTGCGGACGTTCGGGACGCGGTGTCTTCAAACGGGGCGAGGCCGGAGACGAGGACGCCGTCACGAGCACGCGCAACTACGACTTCAAGTTGGTCGGCTACACATGGTCGGCAGGTTGGAACGTGGCCTGGGTCCAATCCGACGAGCGTCTCACCCCGAGCTTCGAACCGGGGCTGCCGTCGCGGGGCCGGTACGATCTGAGCCGGATCGACGCCGGCGCAAACGTGACCTTCCACCATCCGTTCCTCGAGCCGGGAATCGAAGTGCGGCGGATGCCTGTAGGAGGGACAACCGGCGGAAATGGTTGCCTGGAGGTAGGCGTCGCTCGCGGCGACGATGGTGAGCACAGGCCCGGCGCGCTCTCGAAGAGCTGCCGGAAGTCCGGTGAGCATCGGGCGTCCCTGGCGATCATGGCCCTCCTGAGTCCGCGCGCGCACCGGCGAGCAAACTCGATGCGCACCGGCGCTTCGCGACGACGTAGTTCTACGTACGCAGTCCCCACACTTTACATCCGCCAGGGTTCCATAGGAGAAGTATCCCCGCCGCAAGCGAAATCGTCGCGTTAGTCACTCGACCGATCCGTGGGCTTCTCCTGTAATGTGCGAGGCCCGACGGACCGACACGGACAGCACGTCGCGGGGAGGTGGGTATGTTTCAGTTCGTGGAGCCGCGCGTCCGACGGGCGGTGGTCGAGCATCTCGGGGTTGGCATCGAGGATCTCGCACTGGAGGTTTCACTCACAGACGATCTCGCCGCCGACTCGCTCGACCTGCTCGAGCTGGCGCTCGCCCTCGAGGATGACCTCGGCTTGGAGTTCCCGCAGGCTGCTCTGGACCGGATCCGTACCTACGGTGATCTCCTGGAAACGGTCTTCGCCCTCACGCGTCTCCGCCCGTCCGAGGACGTCGTCGCGGCCACACCGGCCACGCTGCCGTACGTCTGGGTGCGGGTGCTCTCGCCGCGCTGCGGGGCGGCTGGCCTGCTGCGCGCCGAGTGGCTCACACCCTATACCGCGGAAACGATCGCCGAGGACGCGTTGCGCGCGGGCAGAGGAACGCGTCTCGAGATCACGGTGCCGTCGAGCCTGAGCGACGCTGCGATCGTCCAGCTGCGGGCCGACTTCGCCTGGCTCGGCGAGTACGGCGTGCAGGTCGGGGTTGCCCGGCAACAGAACGCCGGCCCGCTCGGCGTCCCTGCCCGCCCGAGTGTCGCGGCCTGACACAGGCGGTTTTGACGATGTATGGGCCCGGGCGACTACGTTTATCCCGCCGACCTGCCGCGGCGCTTGCTCTGTCGCATCGAGGCGGCCAGATCATAGAGCTTCGGGGCGGGCCTCCGAATACTGAAGCTCGAGCCGCTCGAGGGCTGCTGGCGCGTCTGGACGGGTCTCGTGCGCCCCTCGGCCTGCTGGACTTGGCGCTGGCCCTGGCCGCCTTCGGCATGACGATCCCTCAGCGCGTCCTCGGCCGCATACGCGCGCTTGGCGGGCTCCTCGAGGCCAGCTGCGCTCAGGTCGGGGTACGCGCTGATGGCGGTGCGTGGGCACCGGAGCCGCCGCTCGTGAGGGCGCGGCTCGTGTCCCCACGGGGCGGCGTACTCGAGCGCGTCGGCTTCCTCACCTCGTACGCCGCCGAGACGATCGCGGAGGATGCGCGCCACGCCGGGCGTGGTGCATGCCTCGACCTGGCGGTCGACGGCAAGGGCACGACCAACGCGACCCTCGCCCAGGTCCGGGTGCAGTTCGGCCGGCTCGCGCCCTTCGGCGTGCGCGTGAGAGTGCGGCGCGGCCGTCGTCACCCCGACCCGGCCATTCGACCCGCCACCAAATGCGATGACACGCGAGAGGAACTCGGTCTGGGTGACGAGTGAGCAGTCTGCGCATGCCCGGTCTACGAGCCAACAAAGGGTGACCAACCGCAGCGTGGACGCCTGCCGACTCGAAGACACCGAGAGATCCTTCTGCCCCGCGCCTCATCGATCCGATCCACCGGACGGTTTCGGCGGTACGCCGCGCGAGCCGGGGGATGGGGGCGTTAGCCTAACGCCCCCACAGCCTCGGGTACTCAGAGCTGAGGGCCTTTGGCCGGGCGTTGCACCGCTGGACGGGGTCGACCCCGCTCGCGATGCGACGGAGCCTGACGGCCGCCTCGACGACCCGGGCGTAGGACCCGGGACCGCTCCCGCGCGTCCGCCGCCCGCGCGATGGTCCCATCCCGCCTCCAAATTTGGCATCGACTGTCCATCGATTGGCGTCGCCGGTCGAGCACGACGTTCAACACTGCGGCAATCAGGCTCGGGGAGGAACCACATGCGCGTAGTGCTCACGCGAGTCGGGACGGTAGCCGTTATCCTCGTGCTCGGCCTCGCAGGCGTCTTCACCGCCTCGCCCGCGCCAGCCGGGGGGCTGGGGCGAGGGTCCGACTTCGGACGTTACGCAAACTTTCCCCGGTTATCGCTCCTACAGCCCCGGGCTCTTCGGCGACACCCCGCCTGACGCCCCCTGCGCCGGCCTGCGGCCCGGGTGTTGCGCGGAGGCCGACGCACACGGCCCTCAGGCAGCTCCCAGGCATCCCGGATTCCGAAAATTCTCTTGACGGACTCTTTTTCTCTTGACAGCCACCTTTTGCCTTGACAGCCACTTTTTGCCTTGACAGCCACTTTTTGTCTTGATAGCCGTTTTTTCTCTTGATAGCCGCTTTTCCTCTTGACAGTCACTTTGTCCGCCTTGTATGGGGCTCCATCGAGTCGCGTCGGGACGGCGAAAGGGGTCTCCAGATGGGTCGGGGCCAGAGTCTGACAGGCGGGCATACGTCAACGTTGGGCGTTAATGAGGGCTACACTCTCGGAGGCAGCATGAACCATCGAACGGTTCTGTACCTGACGTGTCTCCTCTGGCCGGCCCTCAACTTCATCCCCCAGCTGGCCCTCGGACAGTCGCGCGACCCCGAGCACTACCAGCTCCTCGTGAGAGACAAGGTGCAGATCAAAGGAGGGGCCCACGTTGCCGGCAACGTGGGCGTCAATTCGCCCGAGGGCTCGGTGAAGCTCAGCCATGATTCGGTCGTCGCTGACGGGCGTGAGCTTGTCGCGGACGATGTCCGGATCCAGCCGAACGCCCGGGTCTTCGACGTCTTCACCAACCTCCTTCATCTCGGCACGGGTACGATCGTCGGCGGCACCGTGACGCAGCCCATCTCACCGCCGATCTACGACCCCGAGCCGCTCATCGTTCCCGATCCCTTCGACCCGGCCAACTTCCCGCCCGCGTTTCCGATCACCTGTGGCGGCCCGGACCGGGTGGGAGGGCCAGGCGAGTCCTTCGTCCTCACGCCCGGAAGCTACGGAATCGTGAGCGTCGGGCCGAACGGCAAGGTCACCTTGCAGGCCGGAATCTATCAATTCTGCTCTCTCGTCGTCGTCAAGTACGGGGACATCTTCGCGGAGGCGCCCGCCACCATCAACGTGCGCGATGTGTTCCGCGTGGGGTCGAATTCGGGCTTCGTGCCCATGGGAAATCCGGACGAGGTTCAAGTCAATGTCCAGGGTACTCAAGCCCGGATATCGTCCTACTCGACGTTCGGTGGGAGGCTCTTCGCCCCGAACGCGAAGCTGCAGGTCGCGGGCTTCGCGTTCGTGAGCGGTCATATGGTCGCACGGCGGTTGGTGACGGATGGCGGCACGAATCTGTTCGGCTCAACCACCACCACAATCACGAGCACGTCCACGACGACGAGTACGACGACGACCACCACCATTCAGACACCGACGACCACGTCCACGACCAGCACGACCGCGTCCACGGCCATGACCACCACGACCACGTCGACCACCACCACGACAGCGCCGGCCACATCCACGACCACGACGTCGACGACTACGACCACCACGTCTACGACGACGACTCAGCCGCCAACGACGACATCCACCACCACCACCACCACGACCACGACCACCACGACGACCACGTCCACGACCACCACGACGCTCGCCGGGTGTCCCGCCTGCGGACCAAGCGCGGGCTTCATGCTCGGTCGGGCCGCCGGGTTCGCCGTCCTTGGACTCGCGAACGGGGATGTGACCTTCGGCAGTCCCGACACGAAGGTCACGGGCAACGTAGGGGTCGGCCCGCACGACACCGGTGACCTCAGAAAAGCCACCATCGACGGCGAGCTGATCCTCGATCCGACGGAGACGGCTACCGTAGCTCCAGATCTCGTCGTCACGTGCGGTATCATCACTCAGGATCTGAGCGGCGCCGATGCCGACGCGCGCGCGGCTTCCACCTTCCTCGCGGCCAAGGCACCGACACAGAGCTTCACCGACATAACGACGTCGACGACAATCACCAGCACTGGCGGAGAGAACGTCATCTCGGTACACACGATCGATCTTCAGAATCAGAATCTGACCCTCGTCGGCAGTTCTTCAGACACGTTTATCTTGAACCTCACGGGCGACTTCTCTTGCCGCGGTACGTGTCAGATCATCCTGTCTGGAGGGCTCACGTACCTGAACGTGATCTTCAACATCGTCGGGCCCGAACCGCCTGGTGGGACGGTGTTCATCAAGGATCCTGGAGTGATCGCGAATGGCATATTCCTGGCCCCCGAACGGAGCGTGACCTTGGACAAGGCGAGTCTCAACGGAGCGATCATCGGCGGAGGGATCGCCATGGACTCGGTGACGGTCCATTCCGGCGCGCAGCTGCTCTTCTGTCCTCCATGCCCCGCCTGCTCGCCCTAACGAGCTGCCGACGGCGTTGCCCCGACCCGGCGCACCACCGGCCGCGCCAGCCGGGGGGCTGGGGCGAGGGTCCGACTTCGGACGTAAACTTTCCCCGGTTATCGCTCCTACAGCCTCGGCTACTCGGAGCTGAGCGCCTTTGGCCGTGCGTTCCACCGCTGGACGGGGTCGACCCCGCTCGCGATGCGGCGGAGCCTGACGGCCGCCTCGACGAGCCGGGCGTAGGGCCCCGCCTCCAAAATTGGCATCGACTGTCCATCGATTGGCGTCGCCGGTCGAGCACGACGTTCCCCGCCGCGGCAATCAGGCTCGGGGAGGAACCACATGCGCGTAGTGCTCTCGCGAGTCGGGACGGCAGCCGTTCTCCTCGGGCTCGGCCTCGCAGGCGTCTTCACCGCCTCGCCCGCCCGGGCGGACGGCCCCGGACCGTGGGCACGCACCGAAACCCGCACGCCGTGCGCGAGCTTCAACCTCCTGCGCCATCCCTACTTCGGCGAGACGCACGTCCACACGGTCTACTCCGTCGACGCCTCGATCTTCGACGTGCGTAACACACCGCGCGACGCCTACCGTTTCGCGACCGGGGAGGAGATCGGGCTCACGCCCTACGACGCGGAGGGCCATCCGCGACGCACGCTCCGGCTCCGGCGGCCGCTCGACTTCGCCGCCGTGACCGACCATTCGGAGGGATTCGGCGAGAGCTACATCTGCTTCACACCAGGCGAGGACGGTTACGACTCGGACGAGTGCACGAAGCTCAGGAACGCGATCGTGCAGGGCGAGGCCGGCGACCTCACGACCGTCGGGAACACGCTGACCGGGCTCCTCATCCCGATCGTGGCCCTGCCGGCGCCCCACCGCTGGTCCTTCTGCGGGGACGGGGGCTCGCACTGTCTCGACAAGGCCTCGATCGTCTGGGACGACATCCGCGCCGCGGCAGAGGAGTTCTACGATCGCTCGGCCGCCTGCACGTTCACGAGCTTCGTCGGCTACGAGTGGAGCGGAACCCCGCTCGGAAACAACCTCCATCGGAACGTGATCTTCCGGAACGATGACGTTCCGGCCCTGCCGGTCAGCTACATCGAGCAGCCGACGCCGCAGGGGCTCTGGGCAGTGCTCGGCACGGCCTGCCAGCAGAGCCTCTCCCGCTGCGACTGGCTCGCGATTCCGCACAACTCGAACATGAGCTCGGGCCGGATGTTCTTGCCGGAGAACGCGGACCACAGCCCGCTCACGGCCGCCGACGCCGCCGTCCGGGCCGCCAGCGAGCCGCTGGTCGAGATCTACCAGGCCAAGTCCAGCTCGGAGTGCAAGCCGGCTGTTGGCACGCCGGACGAGCTTTGCGCCTTCGAGTCCACCAACCGGGTGACGCTCTTCGGCAACAGCACCCCCACGAACACCTTCGCGCCGCTCTCGTTCGTCCGGAACGCGCTGAAGGAAGGCCTCAAGCAAGAGCAGGCGATCGAGGTGAACCCCTTCCGGCTCGGCCTCATCGCCGCCACCGACAATCACAACGGCATCCCGGGCGGCGTGCGCGAGGACGAGTGGACGGGCCACGCCGGCGTTCTCGACGCCGACGCTGCGGCACCCTACCCGGGCGGCCGCCTCGACACGCAGGGGCGGGCGAACATCGAGGACAGCCCGGGCGGGCTCGCGGTGGTGTGGGCGGAGGAGAACTCCCGAGACGCGATCTTCGCCGCGATGCGACGGCGGGAGGTCTACGGCACGAGCGGGACACGGCCGATCGTCCGCTTCTTCGCCGGCCGGTACCCCAAGGCCATCTGCTCCAGGCCGGACCTGGTCGAGATGGGCTACCGCCAGGGCGTCCCCATGGGCGGCGAGATCGGCACCGTCGACCGCCACGGGCCGACCTTCATCGTGCTGGCATCGAAGGACCCCGGCGAGGAGGCTCTCCCCGGTACGCCGCTCCAGCGCATCCAGATCGTGAAAGGCTGGATCGACGCGAACGGGGACCCGCAGGAGAAGGTGGTCGACGTCGTCGGCGATCCGAACAACGGCGCGAGCGTCGATTCTACCACCTGCACGCCGACCGGCGCCGGGTTCGACACGCTGTGCGCCACCTGGACGGACCCGGAGTTCGACGTTCGGCAGCGCGCCTTCTACTACGCGCGCGTGCTCGAGAACCCCTCGTGTCGCTGGTCCACCTACGCCTGCAACAGCCTCGGCGTGGATTGCACGAACCCGGATATGGTGCCGGCAGACCTCCAGGGCTGCTGCTCGGCGAGCGTCCCCAAGACGATCCAGGAGCGCGCGTGGGCGTCGCCGATCTGGTACCGCCCCGAGGGTATCGGGCGGCTCAAGGCGACCTTGCACTACCACGCGCCGGGCGCGGACACGCTGCGGCTCGTTGCCCACATGGGGCCCGGGCTCGCCGCGCGGCTCGCGACGCAGGACTTCCAGGTCGTCGTCCGCGACGATGACGTGATCCTGGATGCGACCATCCCGGCAGGCACCTTCGCGCCGTCGGATGGCGGCTTCGCGGTGAACGACCCGACCGGGCACTTCGGCGGCGTGCAGCAGGCGATCGTCGAGCCCCAGCGCGCCGGGCAGACGATCATCCGCATCTCGACCATCGGAATGGACCTGTCGCGCGCAGACCGGACAGACCACGCGGTCGAGGTCGAGATCCGCATCGGCACCCTGGTCGCCTCGCACACGCGGCTGTGGCGGGCGACCAGCGCGGTGCTGAGGACGCGCTGAGATGCGCCGGAGCGGGCCACCCGCGCTCCACTTCCTGGCGATGGGAGTGGCGCTGTTCACCCTCGAGCGCGTCGCCGTCCCGCGCCGGCCGCCAGGGCCGCCGCCTCCTCCCGCGGCCCCGCTCCTCACCCCCGATCGCCTCGCGCAGCTCCGCACCGACTTCACCCGGCAAGCGGGCGTGCCCCCGACCGCGGACGAGGAGCAGGCCCTGGCCGCACAGGCGATCGACGACGAGATCCTGTACCGCGAGGCGCTCGTCCACAGGCTCGACCGGGACGACCGCAGCATACGCTATCGGCTCGCGGAGAAGATGCGCTTCCTCAGCGATGGCCAGGAGGGCGACGGGGACGAAGAGCGCTTCTACCAGGATGCGCTCGCGCTCCACCTCGACCGCGAGGACCTCTTCATCCGCCGCATGCTCGCCACGAAGATGCGGCTTCTCGCCGAGCGCCGCGAAGCGGACCCGGCGCCGGACGATGCGGCGCTCGAGGCCTACCTCGACCTGCACGCCGACCGCTACCGCGAGCCGGAGCGGACGAGCCTGTGGCACGTGTTCGTCTCGTCCGCGCGCGGCACGGCGTGCGAGCGCGATGCGCGGGCGCTGCTCGCCCGGCTCCGCGCGGATGCGATGCCGACGACCGCGCCCCTGGGCGATCCCTTCCCGTTCGGCGCGTACGTCCGGGCCGCGTCGCCTCGCGAGCTCGCGCAGCACTTCGGGGAGGCGTTCGCCGCAGGCGTCGCCCGGCTGCCCGTCGGCGAGTGGGCCGGCCCGGTAGCTTCCCCGTACGGTCTCCACCTCGTGCGCGTGGAGGCGCGGGAGCCCGGGCGCGTGTCACCGCTCGCCGCCGTCCGGGCGCGCGTGCTGGCGGAGATCCGCGAGGAGCGCCGCCGCGAGCGGCTGGCGGCGGCGATGGCGGCGCTCCGGGCGAAGTACGGGGTGCAGCATGCCGGTGCCGCGCAGGAGTCGCGCGGATGAGGCCGCCGCGCGTCTGGCTCGTCCCGATGCTGATCGCGCTCGGCGCGGCGCGCGTGGCGGCGCATCCCCTGGCGCCCGCCCTCCTCGACGTCACGGAGCTGGGGGACGGTGCGCTGGCCGTCGTGTGGAAGGTCTCGGTGTTCGCCGTCCCCGGCGCCGTGCTTCGACCCGCGTTGCCGCCGGACTGTCGAGTCACCGGGACGCCGACCGAGGCGCAGGACGTCGAGAGTGTCACGACGCGCTGGACCGCGCGCTGCGACGAGGGTGGGCTCGTCGGGCGCACGATCGGGGTCGACGGGCTCGTGGCCGGCAAGAACGACGCCCTCCTCCGCGTGACGCTCGCGGACGGGCGGGTCGTGAAATCGGTGCTGCGCGCGGCGGCGCCACGGGTCACCATCCCGGAGCGCGACCGTCCGCTCGACGTCCTGCGCGCCTACGCCGCGCTCGGCTTCGAGCACATCATGACGGGGCCGGATCACCTGCTCTTCGTCTTCGGGCTGCTCCTGCTGGTGGGCGGCGGCGGGCTGCTCGTCCGCACCATCACGGCCTTCACCGCCGGCCACAGCATCACGCTCTCGCTCGCTGCACTCGGACTCGCCCGGGTTCCGCCGCGGCCGATCGAGGTCGGGATCGCGCTGAGCGTCTTCGTCCTCGCGGTCGAGCTGGCGCGCGAGGCGCGGACCACGCCCACCCTGATGCAGCGCGCGCCGTGGGTGATGGCGGGCGTCTTCGGGCTCCTCCACGGCCTCGGCTTCGCCGGAGCGCTCGCGGAGGTGGGCCTTCCCGCCGGCGAGATCCCGGCCGCGCTCTTCGCCTTCAACGTTGGCATCGAGCTGGGGCAGCTCTGCTTCGTGGGGCTCGTACTCGTCGCGGCCCGGGGCGTCGTCCGGCTCGCGACACCGAGGCTCGTGGCGGCGCGGTGGATTCCCGTCTACGCCATGGGGTCGATGTCGGCCCTCTGGTGCATCGAGCGGACCCTCGCGCTCGTCGCGCCGGCGTGGTGAGCACATGGCTTCCGTGACGCCGACACCCAGGCAGTTGCAGACGATGATCGAGAGCGGCCCGGAAGGGCCGATCGTGATGGTCAACCTCCTCAAGTATCGGTCGAAGGCGGCCTACGGAGCAGACAGGCCCGAGGCGAAGGAGAACCTGAGCGGGCGCGAAGCCTACCAGCGCTATGGCGCGGTCGCCGTGCAGGTGCTCGACGAGATCGGGGCCCGGATCCTGTGGATGGGCCAGCAGAAGCTCGTCTTCATCGGCGGCGCCGAGCAGGAGTGGGATGACGTCGTCTGTGTACGCTACCCCTCGAGGATGGCGTTTCTCGAGATGATCGCGCGGCATGACTATCTCGCCGCCACCTACCATCGCGAGGCGGGACTCGAACGGACGGCGCTCCTCTGCTGCTCGGCCGGGAGCGCGTCATGAGCCATTGAGGCGCATCCTCTGGGCGCTCCTCGCGGTCGCCGTGGCCGTGGCCGCGGTGGGCACGCTCGCGCTCCGGTCGCCGCGGGTGCAGGACGCCATCGTCGCCCGCATCGCGCGCCGGCGAATCGGGAGAGACATGTGGGGCCTCCTCGCGCCCGACGCGCTCCGTGTCCTGCTCTGCGGGACGTCGTCGCCGATCCCGTCGCCACGACGTGCCGAGGCGTGCACGGCGGTCTTCGCGGGCCGTCGCATGTGGATCGTCGACACGGGGCCCGGAAGCTGGCGGACGCTCGCCCTCCGGCGCGTCCGCGGGGAGGCGATCGGCGCCGTCTTCTACACCCACCTTCACTCCGACCACATCGGCGAGCTCGGCGAGTTCAACCTGCAGACCTGGGTGGCCGGTCGCCCGGGCCCGCTGCGCGTGTACGGGCCCGACGGCGTGACCGACCTCGTCCACGGCTTCGCTCAGGCGTACGCGGCCGACACCCGCTTCCGCGTCGCACACCACGGCGCCGAGCTGCTGCCTCCCGATCGCGCCGCGATGATCCCCATCCCCGTCCTGCTCGACGGAGCCGAAGCGGCCCGTGTGCTCGACGAGGATGGCGTCGTGGTGAGCGCGTTCGCGGTCGCGCACGATCCCGTGAAGCCCGCCTTCGGCTACCGGTTCGACTACGGCGGCCGGTCCGTCGTCGTGAGCGGGGACACCCGCCCGTGTCCGAACCTCGTGAAGCAGGCGCGCGGCGCGGACGTCCTCGTGCACGAGGCGCAGGAAAACCGCCTCGTGCACATCATGGAGCAGGCGGCGCGCCAGAGCGGCGAATCGCGCGTCGCGAAGATCCTCGGCGACATCCCGGCCTACCACACGACTCCAGCCGATGCCGCCCGCGAGGCCGTCGAGGCGGGCGTGCGGCTCCTGGTGCTCACCCACTTCACCCCGCCTCCGGACAACGTTCTCCTGGCTCGCATCTTCCGGCGCGCCGTGAACGAGGTACCGCCGCACGGTCTCGTGCTCGGCGAGGATGGGACACTCATCGTCCTGCCGACCGGGTCGGACGCGGTCCGCGTGACCCGTCTCGATCCTTGAGGATCCATGCCCCTCCCTTGCGCGGTCAAGGCCGCTGCGGCGCCGCTGCGGCGCGGACACTGCGGTTGACCCTCAAAACGCGGGAAGCTACAAGGACTTTCCTCGCTCTTGCGGGTGTAGCTCAGTTGGCTAGAGCGTGTGCTTGCCAAGCACAAGGTCGCCGGTTCGACCCCGGTCACCCGCTTTGTAGTCCGCCGCCGGGTTCGGGCCGTTCGTAATCGTACAGCCCCACACTCACCGACCGTCACGGCGTGGACGCCCCCGGGCGCCGCGTACCGCCCAAAGTCTTCAGGCCCCTGAATGTACGAGGAGGAGCCAGCGGCGAGAAGCATGGCAAGGCGTTGGTATCGCCCTTGCACTTCCCTCCTCGGGGCAAATCGCAGATTCGTTTTCTGCTGGGGTGGATCATGTGGGGGAATCGAAAGCGCAAAGCGCAAAGCAAGCGGGGTCGTCTCGGCGCGTTCCTGGACGAGGGCTCGGAGATCGAGGGCAGCTACACGTGCACCGGCACCGTGATGCTGGACGCGAAGCTTCGCGGTGAGATCACAGCCACGGACACGCTGATCATCGGGGAGCGCGGTGTCGTCGAGGCGACCGTGCGAGCAGCCACCCTGGTGGTTCATGGCCAGGTGTTTGGAAACGTGACGGCGACCGAACGGGTGGAGCTGAAGGGCGGCGCGCGGATCACCGGGGACGTCGAGGCGCCCGTCATCGTCATGGAGGCGGGTGCGCTGCTCGACGGCCAATGCCGGATGACGAAGGACAAGCCGGCCGAAGCTCCCCTCGCCTTGGTGGTCCCGATCAAGGGATGAAGCGTCCGGTCAGCTTCCTCGTCGTCCACGGCGACGGCTCGCGCGTGCGGCGTGTCTACCTGCCGCGCTGGATCGTCTCCGGGACCCTCGGATTGGTCGCTGCGGTGGCCGCCGCCACGATCGGTCTCGCGGGCAGGTACGCGCTCCTCTTGCGCGAGTCGAGTCGGACGGCGGCGCTGCGCCAGCGCGCGGACGATGAACGTGTGCTCGATTCGTTCCAGACGCGAATCGCCGCGGTCCGCACCGAGCTCAGGACCTGGAAGGCGTTGCACACCAAGATGTGGAAGGCGTTCGGTCTCGCGGCGAGCTCGGAGCGGACGCGGACCGGGGCGGGCGGTGGGACGCTCGATGCCGGCGCCCCAAACCCAGAGGCCGAATCTCGCCCTTCGGGAGAGCTCGACCTCCTGGCGACCAGCGTCGCCGACGAAGGGCCGCGGCTGCGGGAGTTGGAGCGCGTGATCGGCCGCATGGGCAAGGTGATGAACGCCCTGCCGCTCAGCTGGCCGGTCCGTGGCCAGATCGACTCGGAGTACGGGCTGCGACGGTCACCCTGGGGCCGGGGGCGGGAGCACCACGACGGGATCGATATCGGCAGCCTGTCCGGGACGCCGGTCAGGTGTCCGGCGGCGGGTACCGTCGTCGCGGCGAGTTCCCACGGGGGCTACGGCAGGAACGTGGTGCTGGATCACGGCAACGGCGTGGAGTCGCGCTACGCCCACCTGAAGAAGATCGACGTGAAGCTCGGCCAGCGGGTCGAGCGGGGACAGGTGATTGGACTCGTCGGGAGCACGGGCCGGAGCACGGGGCCTCACCTCCACTATGAGGTGCTCGTAGAGGGCAAGCCGGTCGACCCCCGCAGTTTCCTGGCGCGCGCCAACGATTGAACCCTCCGGCTCCGGGCGAGCTCACCCGGCAGCAGGCGCCTGGTCGTCAGCACACCCGTGCTCATCGACGTC
>VBKF01000097.1:0-108004 GCA_005888095.1 Deltaproteobacteria bacterium
CGCCCCGACCGTCGCCACCGCTAGCCGGCGCGCTCGGTGACTTCGCACATCCCGTGCGCTCCTCCCTCGGGCGAGGCTTCGGCGCTCTCGTGCACCGGCAGACGGGTACACGTCTCGGCCCGCGCTTTGGTTCACGCCAGTCCTGCGGGGGGTCTGAATGAACTCTGGATGTCGGGTTGGCCCTGATGCGTCTATCCCGTACATAGATCATGGATCGCCTGGTCCCCGACGTCGCGGCGCCGGGAGTCTCCATCCTTCCATACGTGCTCGGCCTCACCGGGGTGAGCCGGCACAGGTTGCCGGGCGAGAATCCGAAAGACGGCGTTGCGCCGATGTCCGATGGCGCCAGCGCGACCGGCGCGCGGATCGCGCGGGCAGCGGCGACCCGGGAGCGAAGCGGTTGCCCGGCGTTGAGTAAAGGGCTACTGTGAAGTAGCTATGAGAACGATGACCGCGAGGGAGCTGAAGAACCGCACCGGCGACGCTCTGCGCGCGGTGGGGCAGGGTGAGCAGGTCTTGATTACGCGCAGGGGCAAGCCGTTTGCTCTCGTCGTTCCGGCGACCGCGGCGCCACGAGAGGCTGAAGACGATGCGCTGCTCGAGACCCTTCGGGTCAACGCCCGCAGGCGCCCGTTGCCCTTCTCATCCTACGAGGAGTTCAGAGCATGGAGCCGCGGTTCGTCTTCATCGACTCGGGCCCGTTCGTCATCGACCTCGCGTTCCCGCAAGACCCGCGCGCGGGACTGACGCGCCGCTTCTTGGAGCGTGTACGGACCTCGGGGAAGGGGGTGACAGCCGTCGTTGCCGTGCTCGAGGTCGCTGGCGCGGTGTCGTTTCATTCCTCCGTGGAGGAGACGACGCGGCTCGCTCGTCGCTTCGGCGAGCTCTATGGGGTGCGGGTGTGGCCGGAGACGCGACGCCTCTACTTCGAGGCAGACGACGTCACCGCTCGCCTGGCTCGGCGAATGAAGCTCGGGGACGCGCTGATGCTCACCGCCGCCGAGAGCTGCCGGCCGCGAGCGTCGACCTTCATCACCTGGAACCCCGCCGACTTTCGCGGCCGGACGGCGCTGAACGTGGTCACGCCGCAGCAGTTCCTGCGCGGCTGACCCGCGCGGGGCCGATGCCCCGCGCCTTGTGACTATGCCCCGCGGTTGTCCGAACGCCTCAGTAGAGTTCGGCGAACGGCAGCGCGACACTGAGCGACGTGAGCTGCACGAGCGCATCGAGGCGTGATCGCCTGCTTGAGGGGGTAGTCGAAGAAGGTCCAGGGGAATAGGCCGCCCTTGTGGTAACGTGGGGTAGCGGTGAAGTCGAGTTGAGCCGTGAGCGGCGCCTTGGGTGTGGACTCGGCGGCCGACCTTGTTCCACTCGTTGCCCTCGTCGTGGCGGGCTTTGTGGGGACTGCCCCGGGCCCTCGGCGTACGAGCGCGTGGCCGGTACGGAGCGACGAGTCGTGCTCACCGGCGAGCGAATTCGCTGCAGGCGGCCGGCCACGTGGAGGTGACCGGGTGGGGGAGGGCGCGCCGTACGCCGGCGTCCTCGCCCCGGACAGGCCGTCGTGCTCCGGCCCTGAGCTGTACGGACTCGCGCGGCGTCGTTCAGGCCGGCGTCAGGCGCTCGAACGTCCGCCAGATCGCGGCACCGTCGAAGAGGAACGGCTGACCGAGCCGATGATGGCGAGGCAATCGACCATCTGGTCCGTCACGGCCGTCACATTGCGAGGCCGCTCCAGCACTACTTCAGCTTGCAAGGTGATTACTGATGCGCTGGACCAGCTCGTTACCAAGCCTCGGGTATGGATCCTCCCCCCAGTCGATCTCGATGTACCTAATCCCCAGCAGCTTTGCGAGCCCCCATGCCGGAGGCGCCGAGAGGTGAAACTTTCCCGCGTTGATGACGATCACCTTACTCGTGGGGTTCATCCAGACGATATTCGCCAGTTCTGCACCTCTGATGGCGATGATTCCCTTGCAGTTTCGAAATGTCCGGATTTGCTCTGCCAGCGTGTGTCTCCCCGGCTCAAAGACGGCTACTCTGTGCGACTGCCGACTCAGGGCGACAGCGGCCTCTTCGATCCCCAGCAGGGACCGCCTGCTGGTTCCGTAGGTGCGCCGTTCCGCGCGCCCGCCTTCCGGCGCGTAGAAGGCCGGCTCCTCGGAACGCTTCAGGATATAGTAGCAGGGCGGATCGTCGCCGAATGGCGTGGCCTCGTCTCGAGGAGGGACCTTTGCCAGGATGGTATGCCTCACATGCTGGATCTCCCGGACGACCCTTGGTTTGGACCAAAGGATGGGAGGTATGGATCTGTATTTGACCGCTTGCCGCAGCAACCTTAGCGTCGCAGCTCCGAGACGCAGCCTCGAGTACCCCGCGTAATCACAGATGAACGAATCCCAGCGTCGCACGACCAAGTTGGTCGTTCCCGGTTTCCTGGCCTCCCGCTCGTCCCGAACGATTGAGTATTCAACACCCAGGAAGCCGGCCATCTCAGCGGTCTTCGTGTCCATAACCGGTCCACACGAGACGAATATGAACTCATTCTCGAGGGGATGCGATAGGCAGTCGGATTGAAGCTCGATTATGTCATGGGCTGCCGGTAATAAATATCCCCACAGGAAATGGAAGAAGTGCTCGCGCACGCCTGTGCCCCTGCGTCCATCAAAAGCCAGGAGATAGTTGCGGCGCATAGCCTGATCAGATAACCACGGCGCCCATAGCAGGTGGCCTTGGCTTTCGGCAAGGTGTGATCGTGCGACTATGATCGTGCGACGGTCCTCGCGCGACCGCATGTCCCGCGGCGAACAGGTCAATAGACGGGTAAATCGGGATCAGGCGGCGTCTCGATCTTACCTCGATGCCGCGCGGCGTCTTCTCCCGCACTCTCTCCCTTCCTTCGCTTCCTGGGCATGCTGCGCCTCCTCTGGTTGAGGCAGCCGTGTCAGGCCATCAGCCAGCTGTCGCTGGGCGTCAGCCCGCCCCGCGTGCATCAAGAGCTGGAGATAGTTGCGGCGCATCAGATTGACCAGACAGCCCGTCGCGGGTACCGTGGCCATCAGCGACGTCTTCCATGCGTTTCACCCATCTTATTCGCGCGGCGTGGCGACGAACCGTTCCGATACGAGTCAGGCGCCGCCTCTTGAACCTGTGGAAATCCCCCGCGACGGAAGTGAGCGGGTATCTACGCGCTCTCAGGTGGAAGGCGATGAGTCAGCAAAAGCGGGTCAGGTGGTCGCGGGACTACAATGAGAGGACGACGGAGTTCTGGCTCTTCATTTTGGGATTGCACGGATCGGGAACGACCTTGTTAAAGAGCATCCTGGAGCAGCACCCGAATATACGATCCATGCCCAGAGAGGGGCAATATTACACAAATGCGATCCCTCAGGTGGTGATGTACGGGTTTGTACGCAAGTTTACGGCGCGTTTGGATCTTTTCCGGTTGACCGAAGCGGATTCGGCGATGGCTGCTCTGCGAGCGCAGTTCGATTGGTCATTCGTCTACCCAAGGGAAAAGGGTATCAAACTCGAGAAGAGCTCCACGAACCTCATTCGTGCGCGCTGGCTGCAGGCCCATTTTAAGCCGTCGCGGTTCATCACGATTTTCCGTGACCCCTATTCCGTTTGCGCGAGTACGAGGCGCCGCTACCCCAAGTTTGCCATTGAGAATATCGCCCAGCAATGGAAAATCGCCCACGACCTGCTGTTGGAGGACCTTCAGTACCTCGGGAGCAATTTGATCGTCTATTATGAGGACCTCTGCAGCCGCCTGGAGGAGCAGCTGCAGAAGCTCTCGGAGTTTTTGGAGTTCAACCCGAGGTTGACCCGGGCGATGCTCCCCTCGCGCATACCGACGGCCAAGAATGTATATTACCTCTACTTACCGGTGCAGAATCTCAACGCAGAGAATAGAAATTGCCTGACGGCCGAGGAAATGCACACCATCAAGTGCATCGCGGGTGAAACGATATCGAGAGTGGGGTATCCGCCTGAAGCCGCAGACGGAGCAGATCCTGTGAATCGGCTAGGAGCCTGTCCGAGTAACGAGCGCGAAACGCCGTAACTGGTTGAAGTTGCTAGTCATGTACCAACATAGTGCAGTCAACAATTTCGGGGACTTACCGATTACTCGGACGGGCTCCTATAAGGCGGGCGACCTGTCCGGTCCTCGGGCGGTGGGGGGCAGAGAGCGTAGCCCCGTTTGGGGCAAGGGCGCCGATGGACGACAGTTTGGCCATGGGCAGATGGCGCCAGCGCGGATCGAGACCTCGATCTGCTGAGCTTCGACTGGGACTTCGGCGACGGAACGATGTCCGAAGGTCGCGACTTGTATACCGTGTCAACCGGGGGCGGGGATGCGGAAGGAGGCCTGCCAGCGCTCGAGGGCGCGCATAGCCTCGGGGAAGGCGCCGGCGCGGCGGTCGTTGTCGGAGAGGATGGGGTCGCGGAAGGGCCAGGGTATGGCGAGCTGCGGATCGTCCCAGCGGCAGCGGATTTCCTCTGCCGGATCGTAGGTGTCGCTCTCGACGCTGACCAGGAGCGACTGGACCGGGAAGTACAGGCCGTGCAGCACGCCGGGGGGCACGATGAGCGCCTCGGGGCGCTGCGCGTCGAGCCCGACGAGCCACGTGCGGCCGAAGGCGGGGGATGCCCGCCGCAGGTCTTTGAGGCCGACGGTGGCGGCGCCAGAGGCGAGCACGAAGTAATCGGTGTGGCGGCCGTGGACGTGGCTGCCGCGCAGCACGCCGGGAGCGCTCGAGCTGACGTTCACCTGCGCGCCGGCGACGTCGGGTTCCCATTCGGCACGGAACGCCTCGAAGAGCCAGCCGCGCCGGTCCGCGTGCGCTGTCAGGCTTCGCAGCCGCGTGCCAGGCGGGAGGTTCACGGGGCGGCGGCTCCGATGCGGCTGTAGGCAGGGTCGGCGCGTACTGGCGCGCGCGGCGCCTCGTCGAGCAGGTGCCGCTTTTGCAGGTTACCGGTCCCGAGCGCGCGCAGCACGGCCTATCAGATCACCATCACGTCCGGTACGAACGCCGAGTACTGCCTGGCGCGCAGAGCCGTGCGGAGGTGCGTCAGGACCATCGGTCTTACAGCTCCGGACTCGCCGGCAGGAACGTCTCGCCCATCAGGTACGCGTCGACCCCGCGCGCTGCCTCGCGGCCCTCCCAGATGGCCCACACGACGAGCGACTGCCCGCGCCGCGCATCCCCGCACGCGAACACGCCCGGCACGGTGGTCTGGTAGTCCGGCCCGGCCTTAACGTTGCCGCGCTCGGTGAGTACGCAGCCGAGCTGGGAGATCACGGTGTCCGCCTCCGGGCCGAGGAAGCCGAGCGCCAGCAGCACGAGTTCGCACGGCAGCTCGAACTCGCTGCCCGGCCGCTCCTTCATCACCGGGCGGCCGTTGTCGGTCTGCCAGTCGAGCCGGACCGCACGCAGCGCGCGCACGCGGCCCTTGGCGTCGGCGAGGAACGCCTTCGTGTTGATCGAGAAGTCGCGGATGACGCCCTCCTCGTGCGACGACGACGAGCGGAGGATCATCGGCCAGTTCGGCCACACGAGCGGCGGGCGGTCCTTCGGCGGCTCGGGCAGCAGCTCGAACTGGTGGACCGAGACGGCGCCCTGGCGGTTCGACGTGCCGAGGCAGTCGGACCCGGTGTCGCCGCCGCCGAGGATCACGACGCGCTTCCCGGTCGCGAGGATCTGCCCGTCCACCTGGTCGCCGGCGTTCACCTTGTTCTGCTGCGGCAGGAACTCCATGGCGAAGTGGATGCCCGGGAGCTCGCGGCCCGGCACGGGCAGGTCACGCGGCTTGGTCGCGCCGCAGGACAGGACGATCGCGTCGAACTCGCGCCGGAGCTCGTCGCCCGGGACGTCCACGCCGACCCGCACCGACGTCCGGAACGTCACCCCCTCGGCCGCCATCTGCTCCGTGCGGCGGTCGATGAGCCACTTCTCCATCTTGAAGTCGGGGATGCCGTAGCGCAGGAGCCCGCCGATCCGGTCGTCGCGCTCGAACAGCGTGACCGCGTGGCCGGCGCGCGCGAGCTGCTGGGCGCACGCCATGCCGGCCGGCCCGGAGCCGACGACGGCCACGCGCTTGCCGGTCTTGCGAGGGGCCACCAGCGGCGCGACCCACCCCTCGTCCCACGCGTGGTCGATGATGTGCTTCTCGATGTTCTTGATCGTCACCGGGTTGTCGTTGATGTTGAGGACGCACGCCTCCTCGCACGGGGCGGGGCAGATGCGGCCGGTGAACTCGGGGAAGTTGTTCGTCGAGTGGAGCCGGTCGATCGCCTCGCGCCAGCGGCCGCGGTACACGAGGTCGTTCCAGTCGGGGATGATGTTCCCGAGCGGGCAGCCCTTGTGGCAGAAGGGGATGCCGCAGTCCATGCAGCGCGCGCCCTGACGCCGGAGGACGTCGTCCGGCGTGCGCTCCTCGAACTCGCGCCAGTGCCGGAGCCGCTCGGGCACCGGCTGCTTGTGGACCTTCTCGCGCTCGAACTCTAGGAAGCCGGTGATCTTACCCATGCTTCGTGCCCATGCTTCGTGCCATCAGATCGACGCGAGGCGCGCCGCCTCCGTGTCGAGGTGCTGCTTGGCGAGCACCGAGCGGTACTCGACCGGCATGACCCTGACGAGATGCGTGACCGTGTCCTTCCAGCCCGAGAGGAGCCGCCACGCGACCGCCGAGTGCGTGTAGTCGTAGTGGCGCTGGATCAGCGAGCGGACGGTCGTGAGGTCCCGCTCGTCGAGGGGGTCGAGCTCGACCATGCTCTTGTTGCAGCGCTTCTCGAACGTGCCGTCGTCGTCGAGCACGTAGGCGACGCCGCCGCTCATGCCGGCGGCGAAATTGCGGCCCGTGCGGCCGAGGACCACGACCAGCCCCCTGGTCATGTACTCGCAGCCGTGGTCGCCGACGCCTTCGACCACCGCGGTGACGCCGCTGTTGCGCACGCAGAACCGTTCGCCGGCCTGGCCGCGGAGGAAGACCTCGCCGCCCGTCGCGCCGTAGAGCGAGACGTTGCCCACGATGATGTTCTCCTCCGGCGCGAAGGTCGCGTCATGCGGCGGGTAGAGGACGATGCGCCCGCCCGAGAGACCCTTGCCGAAGTAGTCGTTCGCGTCGCCCTCGAGCTCGATGGCGATGCCCTCGGCGAGCCACGCGCAGAAGCTCTGGCCCGCGGAGCCGGTGAATTTGATGCGGATCGTCTCGGGCGGCAGCCCCTCGGCGCCGTGGCGGCGGGAGATCTCCGCCGACAGCATCGTGCAGGCCGTCCGGTTACGGTTCGTGATCGGCAGGTCGAGCGAGACCGGCTCCCGGCGGAGCAGCGCCGGCTGGCAGCGATCGATCAGCGTGTTGTCGAGCGCCTTCTGGAGCCCGTGATCCTGCGTGGTGATGCACCGGGTGGCGACCGTCGGTGGCACGTCGGGCTTGTGGAGGATCTGCGAGAGGTCGACGCCCTTCGCCTTCCAGTGATGCGAGACGTCGCGCACGTCGAGCATGTCGACCCGTCCGATCATCTCGTCGACGGTCCGGAAGCCGAGCTCGGCCATGATCTCGCGCAGCTCCTCGGCGATGAACATCATGTAGTTGACGACGTGCTCCGGCTTGCCCTCGAACTTCTTCCGCAGCACCGGGTCCTGCGTGGCGATGCCGACCGGGCAGGTGTTCAGGTGGCAGACCCGCATCATGATGCAGCCCGACGCCACCAGCGCCGACGACGCGAAGCCGAACTCCTCGGCGCCGAGCAGCGCGGCGATGGCGACGTCGCGCCCGGTCTTCAGCTGGCCGTCGGTCTCGACGCGGATGCGGCTCCGGAGGTCGTTGGCGACGAGGATCTGCTGCGTCTCGGCGAGCCCGAGCTCCCACGGGATGCCCGCGTGCTTGATCGAGGTGAGCGGCGAGGCTCCGGTACCGCCCGAGTCGCCGCTGATGAGGACCACGTCGGCCTTCGCCTTGGAGACGCCGGCCGCGACCGTCCCGACGCCGACCTCCGCCACGAGCTTCACGCTGATGCGCGCCTGGTTGTTCGCGTTCTTGAGATCGTGGATCAGCTGGGCCAGGTCCTCGATCGAATAGATGTCGTGGTGCGGGGGTGGTGAGATGAGCCCAACGCCCGGCGTGGAGTAGCGGATCTTCGCGATGTACTGGTCCACCTTGTGGCCGGGGAGCTGGCCGCCCTCGCCGGGCTTGGCCCCCTGCGCCATCTTGATCTGCAGCTCGTCGCAGTTGACGAGGTAGTGGCTCGTCACGCCGAAGCGGCCCGAGGCGACCTGCTTGATCGCGCTCCGCCGCCAGTCGCCGTTCGGCTCGCGCTGGTAGCGCACCGAGTCCTCGCCGCCCTCGCCGGTGTTCGATTTGCCGCCGATCCGGTTCATGGCGATCGCGAGGTTCTCGTGCGCCTCGCGGCTGATCGACCCGAGCGACATGGCGCCGGTCTTGAAGCGCTTGACGATCTCCGCCGCCGGCTCGACTTCCGCGAGCGGCACGGCCATCCCCGCCTTCAACTTGAGGAGACCGCGGATCGTGCACAGCCGGCGGCTCTCGTCGTTGACGAGCGCCGTGTACGCCTTGAACTTCTTGTAGCTTCCCGCCCGCACGGCGTGCTGGAGCGTTGCCACCGTGTCCGGGTTGTACATGTGGTGCTCGCCCCGCCGGCGCCACTGGTACTGCCCGCCGAGGTCGAGATCCCCGTCGAGCGACGGCGAGACGACGTAGGCGTGCTCGTGACGCGCCTCGGCCTCGGCAGCGATCACCTCGAGGCCGACGCCTTCGATGCGCGACGCGGTCCACGTGAAATAGCGCTCGACGACCTCCGCGTTGAGCCCGACCGCCTCGAAGATCTGCGCTCCCCGGTAGCTGTGGAGCGTCGAGATCCCCATCTTGGTCATGACCTTGAGGACGCCCTTGTCGATCGCCTTGATGTAGTGCGCGACCGCATCGTCGGCGTCGACGTCCTTCAGCACGCCGGCAGCGACCTGATCGCGGAGCGTCTCGTAGGCGAGGTACGGGTTCACGGCGCCCGCGCCGTAGCCGAGGAGGAGGCAGAAGTGCATCACCTCGCGCGGCTCGCCCGACTCGACGACGATGCCGACCCGCATGCGGGAGCCTCCGCGGATCAGGTGGTGGTGCACGGCAGCCGTCGCCAGCAGGCTCGGGATCGGCACGTCCTTTTCGCTGACGCCGCGGTCGGAGAGGACGAGGATCGTGCAGCCGTCGGCCACGGCCTCGGCGGCGCGCCGGCAGAGCTCGTCGAGCGCCCGGCGGAGCCCGGCGCCGCCCGAGCGCGCCGGGAAGAGCATCGGCAGCGTGATCGCACGCAGATGACCGTCGTCGAGCGTCTGCACCTGGACGAGCTGCTCGTTCGTCAGCGTGGGGCCCTTCAGATGGAGCTGGCGGCAATGGAGCGGCGTCTCGTCGAAGAGGTTCTGCTCCGGCCCGATGGTGGTCTGGAGCGACATGACGAGCTCTTCGCGGATCGGGTCGATCGGCGGGTTGGTCACCTGCGCGAACAGCTGCTTGAAGTAGTTGAAGAGGAGCTGCGGGCGGTCGGACAGGCAGGCGAGCGGCGTGTCCGTGCCCATCGAGCCGACGGCCTCCTGGCCGTTGATCGCCATCGGGCTCATCAGGAGCCGCAGGTCCTCGACCGTGTAGCCGAAGGCCTGCTGCCGCGTGAGGAGCGTGTCGGGCTCGTAGGCCGGCGGCACGTCCGACGGAGGCGGCAGGTCGGCGAGCCGCTTCAGGTTCTGATCGAGCCACCGCCGGTAGGGCCGGCGCGCCGCCATCGACTCCTTCAGCTCCTCGTCGCCGACGATCCGGCCCTGCTCCGTATCCACCAGGAACATGCGGCCCGGCTGGAGGCGGTCCTTGTGGAGGACGTTGGCGGGCGGGATGTCGAGGACGCCCACCTCGGAGGCCATGACGACGAAGCCGTCCTTGGTGACGACGTAGCGCGAGGGCCGGAGCCCGTTGCGGTCGAGGACGGCGCCGATCACGCGCCCGTCGGTGAAGGCGATCGACGCCGGGCCGTCCCAGGGTTCCTGCAGGCACGCGTGGTACTCGTAGAAGGCGCGCTTCGCCGCGCTCATGCTCTCGTGGTTCTGCCACGCCTCGGGGATCATCATCATGACGGCGTGGGCGATCGAGCGGCCCGTGCGCTGCAGCAGCTCGAGCGCGTTGTCGAACATCCCGGAGTCGCTCGTCGCGGGGTCGATGATCGGGAAGAGCTTGCGGACGTCCTCGAAGCGCGGCGAGGCGAACATCGCCTGGCGCGCGTACATCCAGTTGATGTTGCCGCGCAGCGTATTGATCTCGCCGTTGTGCGCGATGAAGCGGTACGGGTGCGCGCGATCCCACGAGGGGAAGGTGTTGGTGGAGAAGCGCTGGTGGACGAGCGCCAGCGCCGAAGTGAAGAGCGAGTCGGTCAGGTCGGCGTAGAAGGCGGGGATCTGCTCGGGCTGCAGGAGCCCCTTGTAGACGATGGTCCGCGACGAGAGGCTGGGGATGTAGAACCGCTCGGAGTCGGGCATGCCCGAGGCGCGCACCAGCTGCTCGACGCGCTTGCGGATGACGTAGAGCTTTCGCTCGAGCGCTTCCCGGTCGTCGGCATCCCGGCCCGCCCCCACGAACACCTGACGGATCTGGGGCAGCACGCTGCGTGCGAGCGGTCCGGGCGCGTTCTCGTCGACGACCACGCGACGCCAACCGAGGAGCTGCTGCCCCTCCTCGCGGATCACCTTCTCGACGATGCGCTCGCACTCGTTCTTCTGACGCGTCTCGCGCGGCAGGAAGACCATGCCGACGCCGTAGGTCCCCGGCGCCGGGAGGGCGATGTCGAGCCCGCGGCACTCCAGGCGGAAGAAGTCGTCGGGGATCTGGACGAGGATGCCGGCCCCGTCACCGGTGAGCGGGTCGCACCCGCAGGCGCCGCGGTGGGTCAGATTGCGCAGCACCGTGAGGCCCTTCTCGATGATGTCGTGCGAGCGTTCGCCCTTCACGTTGACCACGAACCCCACCCCGCACGCGTCCCGTTCCGCCCTCGGGTCGTGGAGCCATCTGGTCCGGCGTTCCATGCTCACGCTCTCCGCAGGTTGGGGGTTCGTTCCCCGTTGCGCCGCGGTCGCTTGCCGGCCGGGGCGGGCTCGGCCTCGCTCGGGTTGAGCGCGAGCTGCACGCGCTCGGTGTGGGTCGAGAGGACGACCATCGTCTCCGTGCGGGCCACGCCCGGCAGCGACCGGATCTCGCTGATCAGCCGCTCGAGCGACGACGTGTTCGCGGTCTTGGCCTTGAGCAGGAGCGTGTACCCCCCGGTCACGTGGTGGCACTCGAGCACGTCGTCGAGCGCCGCCACCTTGCGCTCGAAGTCGGCGATGCGGTCGGGATGGCTGATGATCACGCCGATGAAGGCCGTGATATCGAGGCCGAGGCGACGGGCGTCGAGCAGCGCGCGGTAGCCGAGAATGACGCCGGCCGCGTCGAGCTTCTTGATGCGCTCGAGGATGGCGGGAGCCGAGAGCCCCACCGCCTCCCCGATGCGCGCGAGCGGCGTCCGGCAGTCGTCCTGGAGGAGGCCCAGGATCTGAAGGTCCGTGTCGTCCAGCTCGGGATCCGCGTGTGTGCCGAATCTCATAAGGTGTAACAGCTCATTTACGGAACAAGTAACCGGAATGATGGGGTCTTGTCAATGGTTTGTTAAGGCCACGCCCCGCAAGGACCGAGGCGTCGTCCCGGGGACCGGGGGGCAGGCCCGCGAGTTTTTTACTTGCGATCCGGCATCCACCTGTGGTGAAAGACCCCGTTCCCCCGGGGCCCGCCCCCCCCAAATCGGAGGAGGAGTCGCATGTCTCGACGTCTCGCCGTGGTCGCGTTCATCGCGCTCGCCATCGCCGGGTCCCGCCCGGCCGGCGCGCTCGTGAACCCCTGTCAGAACGCGATCGGTCGCGCGGTGGTGGGCTACTCGAAGGGCAGGATCAAGGTGATCTCGTCCTGCGAGGACAGGCGATCGAAGGGCACCGTGCCGGCCGCCACGATCTGCCGCCCGCAGTGCAGTGGCGGCTTGACGCCGCAAGCCCCGTGCCGGACCGACCTCGACTGCCCCGGAGGCGGCACGTGCCAGGCGGTGACGGACCCCGCGACCAGCTCACGGCTGAGCGGCTTGCAGAGCAGATTCACGGCGATGATCGTCCGCGGCTGCCCGGGGAGCCTTCCGCCCATCGGCCCCGCCTGCGACGACAGCGCGACCACCGCCTCGACCCTGGCGGGCTGCATCACGGCCCCGGTGCAGGATACCGACGTGGAGCCGATCAACCTCGACACCCTCGCCCGCACCATCTACGACTCGGATGCCCCGATCACTGACACCGGTCTCCGCAAGTGCCAGGCGGCGATCAGCCGGCAGACGCGGAACTATCTCGGGCGGCGCATGAAGGCCGTCAAGAAGTGCGAGGACAGGCGGGCGCGCGCCGTGATCCCGGGTCCCTGTCCCGACGCCAGCGCCGATGCCGCCATCGAAACCGCGCGACTCAAGATGGACGCCGGCATCCGGAAGTTCTGCTCGGAGGCTCAGCTGGCGAGCACCATGCCGGAGCTGAAGTTCGGCATCCCGTGCGAGAGCTACAAGCTCGTGACCTACAAGCGGGGCCCGATGAACGAGAACACGATCCCCGTGCAGGATCGCCTCATCCGCTGCGTCACCGACGCGGCGGCCGGGGTCGTCGACCGCATGATCGACATCCCCTACGTCGATCCCGAAGCCGACTTCGGTTCCGGCGTCGCGGTGGGCGACGGGTCGCCGACCGGGGCCATCTTCTGGACGAGGCTGCCCGACTCCACGATGGGCGCGTTCCTCGACGTGGTGCTCGGCGCGGACTTCACCGGCCCGCTCGTCGGCGGCACTCCGGTGGCGGTGAGTGCGAACGTCGGCGACGATGGCGCCGTGAAGCACGAGGTGACGGGCCTCAGCCCCGCCACCGTGTACAGCTACCGCTTCCGCCAGGGCGCGAAGACGAGCCGCATCGGCCGTCTCGTCACGCCCCCCGCCCCGAGCACGCCGGCCCCGGTGCGGCTCGGCTGGAGCGGCGACGCCAACGCTTTCTTCCGGCCCTTCAGCGTCCTCGACCAGCTGCGGCTCCCGGCGGTCGACGCCTGGCTCTTCATCGGCGACACGATCTACGGCGACGACCCGCGCTCGAGCGGCCTCAACGCCATGACGCTGCAGGACTACTTCGCGAAGTACCGCGAGAACCGCGAGGACGCCGCGTTGCGCGACATCCTGGCGACCGCCGGCACGTACCTGCAATGGGACGACCACGAGGTGCGGAACGACTTCGCGGGCGCGTCGCCCATCTGGATGATCTCGCCGCGGATGACGAACGGCAACAAGGCCTTCCGCGTCTACAACCCCATCCGCGAGAGCATGACCGATCCGATGCAGCTCTATCGGAGCTTCCGGTGGGGCAGCCTCGCCGAGTTCTTCCTGATCGACGACCGGCAGTACCGCTCCCCGAAGTACACCTGTTGCAATACGGCGGCCGAGTCCGGCTTCGTGCTCACCGACGACGACACGACCTGCCACGTGAGCGGCGAGGCACTGGCGCCATCTGCCGCCTGCAACACCGCGATGGCAGACTCCTCGCGCACGATCCTCGGCGCGGCGCAGAAGGCGTGGCTCGAGAGCGGCCTGATGAATTCGACCGCGACCTTCAAGTTCATCATGAACGGCCCGCCGATCACCCAGCTCATCTTCGTCCCCTATGACCGCTGGGAGGCGTGGCCTGCGGAGCGCAACGAGATCCTGGACTTCATCACGAACAACGGCATCAACAACGTCATCTGGCTGTCGACCGACCTGCACGGGATCGTCATCTCGCCCGAGCGCCTCGAGCCGTCGACGAGCTCGACGCACCTCACGCCGGAGATCGTGGCCGGGGCGATCGGCATGGACCCGATCTTCCGCGAGCTGCCGCCCTCGGTCGTCGGTCTCCTGCCCGTCATCCCGAGCGCCCTCACCCAGGTCAGCGAGTTCGACCTCGACCGCTTCAACGTCGTGACCATCAACGTCGACCCCGGGGCGCCCGCCGTGGCGCGCTTCGACTTCCTCGACCGCACGGGCGCGACGATCCACTCGATCAGCTTCAACGCGGTCCCGTAGGGACGGCGGTGCCGGCGGGCCTGCCGCGGGCAGGCCCGCCCCCCGCGCGCTCAGGCGCGCGGAATGCGGCCGCGCTCCTCGAGGCAGGCGAGGATCTGCCCGACGCTCGCCTCGACGCTCTGATCCCGCGTGCGGATCACGAGCTCCGGCGCGAGCGGCGGCTCGTACGGCGCCGAGACCCCCGTGAACTCCGGGATCTCGCCCGCCCGCGCCTTCTTGTAGAGGCCCTTCACGTCGCGCGCCTCGCAGGTTTCGACCGGGCAGTCGACGAAGACCTCGATGAAGTCGCCGGGCTGCATGATCGCCCGGACCTGATCGCGGTCGGCGCGGTAGGGCGAGATGAAGGCGGTGAGGGCCACCATGCCGGCATCGGTGAAGAGCTTGGCGACCTCGCCGATGCGCCGGATGTTCTCGGTGCGGTCGGTGGGCGAGAAGCCGAGGTTCTTGTTGAGGCCGTGGCGGATGTTGTCGCCGTCGAGGATGTAAGCCCGCACGTCGCGCGCCCAGAGCTCCTTCTCGAGGGCGACCGCGATCGTGGACTTCCCGGAGCCCGAGAGCCCGGTCAGCCACACGGTGCAGCCCCGATGCCCGTTCAGCTGCTCCCGGTCGGCGCGTGTGACCGCGCCGGGATGCCACACGATGTTGGTCGCTTTCTGCTTGGTCATCGGGCGAGTCCTTTACCGGCCCGACGGCGGTGCGGCAAGCGCGCCGCCCGGCGGTGCGGCTCCGCGCGGACTTGACCCGCGGCCCGATCGGTGCGCATGCGGAGGCTACCGTCGAACACGTCATGCGACCCGTCGACCCCGACGATCCGTCCTGCCGGGATCCGGAGTTCATCCGGACCTACGCCCTGCCGTTCTTCCGCTTCATCGGCGAACGGTACTTCCGAGCCGAGGCCGAGGGGGAGGAGCATTTCCCGCGCACCGGGCCCTTCATCGCCGTCGCGAACCACAACGGTGGCCCGATGCTGCCCGACTGCTGGGTCATGGCGGCGTTCTGGTGGGCGTCGCTCGGCCCGGAGCGCCCGGCCTACGCCATGGTGCACGACGCGGCGCTCGCCGTACCCGGGCTGCGCACCTTCCTCGTCAGGGTGGGCGGCCTGCGCGGCACGCGGGCGAACGCGGAGAAGGTCCTCCGCCTCGGCGCCCCGCTGCTGGTCTATCCCGGGGGCGAGCTCGACTGCCTGAAGAGCTTCTGGCGCCGTCACACGATCGATTTCCACGGCCGCACGGGCTTCATCGAGCTGGCCATGAGGACGGGCGCGCCCATCCTCCCCGTGGTGAACGTCGGGGGGCACGAGGTCTACCTCACCGTCTATTCGAGCCAGCGTCTGGCGCGGTGGACGGGGATGGCGCGGCTCACGCGCGTCAAGACCCTGCCGGTGAACATCGGCCTGCCGTGGGGCGTCTGGCTGACGGGCTTCCTGCCGTACCTGCCGCTGCCCGCCAAGTTCGTCTACCGGATCGGTGAGCCGATTCATCTCGGACACGACGTCAGGCGGGCGCGCGACCGGCGCGCGGTGCAGGACGCCTACGCGCGGGTGACCGGTGTGATGCAGGACATGCTCGACGACCTGGCCCGCCGGCGCCGCCTGCCGGTGCTCGGGCTGGCCGCGTGACCGCCTAGCGTCGCGCGCCCCAGGCGTTCCAGTGCGTGAACTGGCGCGCCGGAAGCCGGGCGGCGGGCTTGAAGTCCGCGCCCTTGACGTGCGCGACGGGGAGCAGGGCCGCCTGCGTCACGTGCTCGGGAATGCCGATCAGCTCCGCCACCTCGCGCTCGTACATGATGTGCAGCGTCGTCCAGGCCGAGCCGAGGCCACGGGCGCGGAGCGCCAGCATCAGCGACCACACCGCCGGCAGGATCGACCCGTAGTGCGACGCCTGCGCGAGCGCCCCGGCGTTCTCCACACGGCCTTCGATGCAGGCGATCACCAGCACGGGCACCTCGTGCAGGTGGTTGGCCAGGTAGGTCGCCGAGTCGATGATCCGCGGCAGCTGCCGTGCGCGCGGATCGTCAGGCGCGAGCGTGTCGCGAAACGCGTTCGGCATGTTCGCGTACGCCTCGAAGGCCCGGCGATAGAGCGCGCCGATCCGCGCGCGCTTCTCGGCGTCGGTCACGACGACGAAGTGCCAGCCCTGCGAGTTCGATCCCGTCGGCGCCTGGAGCGCGATCTCGATCGCGCGCTCGAGGAGCGCGGGGTCGACGGGACGCGCGAGGTCGAGGCGCTTGCGGACCGAGCGGGTGGTGGAGAGCAGCCGGTCGGCGGTGGCGAGGTCGATGTCCATGGGATCCTCCCTCAGTGGATGCGCTTGTCGTGACCGGCCCACTCGCGCTCGCGGAGCACGTACTTCTGAACCTTCCCGGTCGACGTCTTGGGCAGGGGGCCGAACGCGACGGCCTTGGGGCACTTGAAGTGGGCGAGCAGTCCCCGGCAGTGCGCGATGACCTCGTCCGCCGTCGGCTGGCGGCCCTCCTTGGGCACGACGAACGCCTTCGGGACCTCGCCCCACTTCTCGTCGGGGACGGCGATGACGGCCACCTCGAGCACGTCGGGGTGCCGGGCGATCGCCTGCTCCACCTCGATGGTGGAGATGTTCTCGCCGCCCGAGATGATGATGTCCTTCTTGCGGTCGCGGAGCTCGATGTAGCCGTCGGCGTGCATGACGGCGACGTCTCCCGAATGGAACCAGCCGCCGCGGAACGCCTGCGCCGTCGCCTCCGGGTCGTGGAAGTAGCCCGCCATGACGTTGTTGCCCCGCATCACCACCTCGCCCATCGTGGCGGCGTCGGCGGGCACGTCGCGCATCTCGGCGTCGACGACGCGGAGCTCGCAGGCCACCAGGTTGGCCACACCCTGCCGCGCCCGGAGGCGCGCGCGCGTCTCGGCGTCGAGCGCGTGCCACTCGGGGTGCCAGTCGCAGTGGGTGTGGGGCCCGTAGGTCTCCGTGAGGCCGTAGATGTGGGTGATCTCGGCTCCGATGCGCTCCCACTGCGCGAGGAGCGTCGGGGAGGGAGGCGCGCCACCCGTGGCGATACGAAGTGGATGGGCGAGGCGCCCTCGAGGCGCCTCACTGTCATTGATCAGCATGATCAGCACCGTCGGGGCGCCGTTGAAGTGCGTGACCCCCTCCTCGGCGACGAGTCGCCAGACGAGCGGCGGGTCCACCTTGCGGAGGAGCACGTGGCGGCTGCCTGCGCCCGTGAGGGCCCACGGGAAGCACCATCCGTTGCAGTGGAAGAGCGGCAGCGTCCAGAGGAAGACGGACGACGACTCGAGGCGCTGGACGACGATCTCGGAAAGCGCGTTCAGGTACGAGCCGCGGTGGGTGTACATGACGCCCTTCGGGCGTCCGGTGGTGCCCGAGGTGTAGTTGATCGAGTAGAGGTCGTCCTCGGCCGGCATACCGCAGGCGAGCGACTCGTCCGGCGGCACGTCGATGAAGGCCTCGTACTCGGGGCCGCCGAACGTCGGCGGTGCGCCGGGCGCGAACTCCGGATCGTCGATCGTGATCGTCCGCGCGCCCGTCGCGAGCGCGCCGAGCCCGGCCCCGAGCTCCGCGTCGACGAAGAAGAAGCGCGCCCCGGAGTGGCCGAGGATGTAGCCGACCTCGTCGGCGTTGAGCCGGGTGTTGATGGCGACGAGGACCCCGCCGGCGAGCGCCACCCCGAAGTGCGCCTCGAGCAGCGCGGGCACGTTCGGGGCGAGGAAGGCCACCCGGTCGCCGCGCTCGAGCCCCGCCCGCCGGAGCGCGGTCGCCAGCCGGCGGGCGCGCCCGCCGAACTCCCCGTACGTGAAGCGACGGCGGCCGTACACGACGGCGGCGCGCCCCGCGTACACGCGGGCGGCGCGCTCGAGGAAGAGGAGCGGCGTCAGCTCGGTCCGGTTCACCTGCACGGGCGGTTCCTCCGGCCCTCGAGGCTAGGTCACTCCCCCCTGCTGGGGCAAGCCGGGAAGGCCCCCATCTCTTTTTCACCTCGTGCGTTGACCCCGCGAACGTCCCGCAGGTAGAAGAGCCGCCATGCGATCAACTCTTTTGCTCTCCGCTGCTCTCCTGCTCACCCTGCCGGGCGGAGCCTTCGCGCAGGCCGAGCGGCCCGACTGCGAGGCCGAGCGCTGCGCGGCCCAGGCAGCCATCAGCCAGGACTGTCCGGCCTGCAGCGAGGCGTCGAACCACGGCCGCTACGTGAGCTGCGTCGCGCACGTCGTCAAGCGCACCGTCTCGCCGGGCTGCCGCGGCAAGGCGATCCGCTGCGCCGCCCGCTCGACGTGCGGCAAGCCCGGGTTCGTCACCTGCGAGAGGCCGACCGACACGTGCGATCTCTCGACGGGCACCTGCGCGGGGAACCCGACCCAGACCTGCGCGACCGACTTCGACTGCGGCACGCGGTGCAGCATCAAGAGCTCCGCGGACCGGTGCACGGCCGCCGGCGGTCAGGTCGGCGCGAGCAGCAGCTGCTGTCCGGGCTGCGGCTGACCGGGGCGTCGCGCTTCAAATGCCGCCGTGGCCGGGCTATCGTAGACGGCCATGAGCGGCGCGCCGATGACGCTGGAGGGTTGGTACGCCCTCCACGACTTCTACGCCGTCGACTGGCCGCGGTGGAACGCGCTCGCGGTCGCGGATCAGGAGGCGATCCTCCTCGAGGCGACCACGCTGCTCGAGAGGCAGACGCATCCGCCCGACGGCCACAGCGCCTGCTGGACGCTGCTCACGCAGAAGGGCGACCTCGCCTTCCTGCACTGGCGCCGCCAGCTCGAAGCGCTGCGCGGCGAGGAAACGGCGCTCAGCCGGGCGCGGCTGCGCGCGTACCTCCGGCCGACCTACTCCTACCTGTCGGTGATCGAGCTCGGCACCTACGAGCTCGCGGGGCACGCGGCGGCGATGCTGGAGCGGAAAGGCATCCGGGCCGGCAGCCCGGGCTACGACGACGCGCTCAAGGCCGAGCTCGAGCGTCTGGCACGGCCGCGCCTCTTCCCCGAGGTCCCTCCGGGTCGTTACGTGTGCTTCTACCCGATGTCGAAGCGGCGGGGCGAGCAGGTCAACTGGTTCGACCTGCCTGCCGAGGAGCGCGCCGAGCTGATGCGCGGTCACGGGGCGATCGGCCGCAAGTACGCCGGCCAGGTGGTGCAGGTGATCTCGGGCTCGGTCGGCCTCGACGACTGGGAGTGGGGCGTGACGCTCTTCACCGACGATCCGCTCGTCTTCAAGAAGCTCGTCTACGAGATGCGCTTCGATCCCGCGAGCTCGCGCTACGCGCTCTTCGGGCCGTTCTACGTCGGCATCCGCTTCGCCCCCGCGGCGCTCGCCGACGTCATGCGCGGCGCGGTCGCGGCGCCCTGACGCCCGTCACTCCGCCCAGCGCACCTCGTGCAGCCGGAAACGGTGCGGGAAGCCCTTGAGCGCCACGCGGCCGCGATTGGAGAAGGCGAAGCCCTTCCCGGCGGCGAGCTGCCGGACGACGTCGGCGACCAGGATCTGACCCGGCCGGGCATACGCGGTGATCCGCGCGGCCGCCTGGACCGCGCTGCCGAAGAGGTCCTGGCCCTCCGCGACCGGTTCGCCTGCATTGAGGCCGATGCGGACGCGGATCGCGCCGTCGGGCTCGTCCGCGTTGTGGGCGGCGATCGCCTTCTGCACGGCGATGGCGCACTCGATGGCGCCCGAAGCCGACCCGAACGATGCCATGACGCCGTCGCCCGTGTGCTTGATCTTCGTGCCGCCGTGCTGGCGAAGCGCGTCGCGGATGATCGCATCGTGGACGCGCAGCAGCTCCTGCGCGCGGGCGTCGCCCAGCTGGTGGGTGAGCGCGGTCGAGCCCGACATGTCGGTGAAGAGGATGATCTGCAGGCCGGACGCGGCCTCGGGTGCGGCCGGGCGCGGCGGCGCGGTCGCCTCCACTGCGCCCGCGGGATCGCCGAGGAAGGCCCTCAGGGCCGCGAGGAGGGCCTTGGTGTCGCCCTGCCAGGGCAGGTGCTGATCGCCGGGCAAGGGGACGAGCTGGGCGTTCGGCAGGAGCGCGGCCAGCTCCCGGCCGCACTCGAACGGCACGGCCGGATCCCCGCGGCGGTGGGCGACGACCGCCGGCATCGTGAGCCGGGGCAGGTACTCCCGGACGTCGATCCGGAACAGGCTCTCCTCCATGATGGCGGCCGCCGTCTCGGACGACGCCGCCTCCTTCTGATAGGCGCTGATCGCGTCGGTCGTCGCCTTGTCGGCGCCGGGCGCGATGAAGTCGACGATCGCCCGCGAGCCGAGGCCCCACTCGGCGCGGATCAGGTCGACGAAGGCGCGGCCGAGGGCGTCGCGGCCGGGAGCCATGATGTAGCGCGCGAAGGCCGCGTAGCAGACGAGCCGGCTCACCCGCTCGGGATGCGTGGCGGCATAGATGATGCCCGCCGGGCTGTTCAGGGACCAGATGAGGAGCGTGACGCTCTCGAGCCGGAGGTGATCGACGACCGCCTCGATGTCCCGCGCGCGCGCCGCGGCCGCGACGTCCGGGACGTCGCGGTCCGAGAGCCCGGTGCCGCGCCCGTCGTACCGGATGACGGTTCGATGGGTGCCGAGCTGGTCGTAGAAGGACGGGAGGAGATCGAGCAGCTGCAGGTCGAGGTCGAGGTGGGACACCCAGGGCGGCGTCACCACGATCGGCGGCCCCTGGCCGCTGGCGCGATAGGCGATCACCACGCCGTCCGAGGCACGGGCGAACTGGATGCGCTGCTGCATGCTCAGCGTGGACGCGTGACCGCTCCCTCCGCCGCCGAGGAGACGAGCGCGACGTACTTGGCGAAGACGCCGCTCGTGTAGCGCGGGGCGGGCGCGCGCCAGCGGGCCAGGCGTTCACGAAGCGTCGCCTCGGACACCTCGAGGTCGAGCCGGCGCTGCTCGACGTCGAAGCTGATCGGGTCGCCCTCCTCGACGGCCGCGATCGGCCCGCCCACCGCGGCCTCGGGGGCGACGTGTCCCGCCATCAGACCGCGCGTCGCGCCGCTGAAGCGCCCGTCGGTGAGCAGCGCCACCTGCTCGCCGAGCCCCTCGCCGACGAGCGCCGCCGTCACGCCGAGCATCTCGCGCATGCCCGGCCCCCCGCGCGGTCCCTCGTACCGGATGACGACGACGTCGCCGGCGCGGATCTCGCGCCGCGTCACCGCCGCCATCGCATCCTCCTCGCGCTCGAAGACGCGCGCGGGGCCCCGGTGCCGCAGCCGCTCGTGGCCGGCCATCTTCACCACGCAGCCTTCGGGCGCCAGGTTGCCGCGCAGGATGACGAGGCCGCCGGTCGGCTTGAGCGGCTGCTCGAGGGGCCGCACGACCTCCTGCCCGGCGCGCTCGACCGCGCGCGCCGCCTCCTCGGCGAAGGTGCGGCCCGTCGCGGTCACGGCAGCGCCGTCGGCGAGGCCGGCGGCGACCAGCCGCCGGGCGACCACGCCGCTGCCGCCTGCATGGCCGAGATCGACCGCCGTGAACCGGCCGCCGGGCTTCAGGTCCGCCCAGAGCGGGGTCCTGCGGCTGACGCGGTCGAAGTCGTCGATCGTCAGCGGCACGCCGACCTCGCGCGCGAGCGCCAGCAGGTGCAGGACGGCGTTGGTCGAGCCGCCGCTCGCGGCCACGCCGGCGATCGCGTTCTCGAAGGCCGCGCGCGTGACGACGTCGCGGGGGTGAAGGCCGCGGCGCAGCACGTCCATCACGAGCCTTCCGGTCTCGAAGCCGACCGTGTCCTTGGCCGGGTCGGTCGCCGCGACGCTCGCCGTGCCCATCGGCGAGAGGCCGAGGAACTCGAGCGCCATCGCCATCGTGTTGGCGGTGAACTGCCCCCCGCAGGCGCCCGCGCCGGGGCAGACGCTGTCCTCCAGCTCCCCGAGGTCGCGGTCGCTCATCCGCCCGGCGGCGTTCGCGCCCACCGCCTCGAACAGGTCCTGGATGGTCACGTCCCGTCCCTGGAAGCGGCCGGGCTGGATCGAGCCGCCGTAGAGGACCACGCCCGGCACGTCGAGGCGCAGCAGAGCCATCGCGCCGCCCGGGATCGTCTTGTCGCAGCCGACCAGCACGACCATGGCGTCGAACATGTGGCCGCGCCCCACGAGCTCGATCGAGTCGGCGATGACCTCGCGGCTCACCAGCGACGTCTTCATGCCCTCGGTGCCCATGGTGACGCCGTCGCTGATGGCGATCGTGTTGAACTCCATCGGCGTGCCCTCCGCCTCGCGGACGCCGCGCTTCACGTGCTCGGCCAGGCGGCGGAGGTTGAAGTTGCAGGGCATCGTCTCGGTCCAGGTGTTGGCGATGCCGACGATGGGCCGGGCGATGTCCTCGTCGGTGAAGCCGATCGCCTTCAGATAGGATCGCGCGGGGGCGCGGGCGCGGCCTTCGTAGAGGGTGCGGCTGCGGTGTCGCGGGTCGAGCATGGCCATGCGGGTCTCCCGGCGTCGCAGATTGACCCGCTCGGCGTTGGCGCGCAAGGCGCCATGGGCGGCGTGCTCACCCGTGACGGGTGCCGGACCTATTGCCCCGGCAATTCGCCGCGGCTACAAACCGGCCACCGGCGGTCGGAAGGAGGACGACATGGCGATCAAGGCTGGCGACACGCTGCCCCTCGACCTGAAGCTCAAGGAGATGGGCGACGGCGGACCGAAGGACGTGACCGTGGGCGACGTCTTCAAGGGCAAGCGGGTGGTGCTCTTCGCCGTCCCCGGCGCGTTCACGCCCACCTGCTCCCTGAAGCACCTGCCGGGCTTCCTCGAGCAGGCCCGAGCGATCAGGGCCAAGGGGGTCGACGAGATCGTCTGCCTCTCGGTCAACGACGCCTTCGTCATGGGCGCGTGGGGGAAGGCCAACGATTCGGCGGGCAAGGTGCGCATGGTCGCCGACGGCAACGGCGAGTTCACCAGGGCGGTCGGACTCGCGCTCGATGCGAGCGGCTTCGGCATGGGCGCCCGCTCGCAGCGCTACGCGATGATCGTGAAGGACGGCCGCGTGGAGCACCTGGCCGTGGAGCCCGGTCCGGGGCTCAACGTGTCGAGCGCGGAGTCGATCCTGGCGAAGCTGTGAGCCGCGCGGCCGCACCCTACGCCGCGTAGAGCGATCATCCGCGGCTCTACGGGATCGATCCGCGCGCCCGCCGCTGCACGGTCGACGGGATCGACCGGATGCGCGCCGAGCAGCGGGGCTTCCGCGCCGGGCGCAGCCTGCGGGTGTACGGGCCGGGACGCGGCGCGAGTTCCTCGCGCTGCTCGCGCACGGGGCGCGGCCGGGCGGCTAGCACGCGATCGCGGCAGGGGTCCAGCCCGGGTTGTGGGATTCCCGCAGGCGTGTCGGGGAAAACCCGCAGGTGCTGCCTCTACGTCGGTGGCATTCCGAGACGAAAGTCCTATTGACTTCCACCTAGACGCACGCGTAGTTTTGCTCTCCCCAGCGAACACCTCGCGCCGGCCGGCGCGAGTGAGAGGAGATAGAAAACATGCATCGGCGACATTGGACGAAGCGGAGCCGGACGACGGGCACCGTCCTCGCGATCGTTGGGGTGACGCTGCTCGCCGTGGATGCGGGCGCGGGCGTGCACATCAAGCGCGCGCTGCAGCCGACCGGCGTGGACGCGGACGCCAGGGGTCAGGCCGTCGTGGTGATCAATCACAACGGAGGACACGGCAGGCTCGTGGTGCGCGGCATCAGGCTCGCCCCGCAATCGACGTTCGGCATCATGCTCGGCGGCGTGCGCATCGGGTCGCTCGCGACCAACGCGCGAGGCAAAGGCCGCGCGCGCTTCAGCAGCCGGCCCGGGGCGAACGAGCAGACGCTCGGCACGGACCCGCGCGGCAAGCACCTCGAGGTCGCCGACGACCATGGCGAGGACGTGCTCGACGACGACATCCCGGACGACACCGTCGAGCCGGACGAGGTGGCGTGCTGCCTGTCCGATCACGACGAGACCGAGTGCGAGGATCGAACGCCCGACGAGTGCGGGGCCGAGGGCGGGACGATGCCCGGCCCCGCGTCATGCATGCCGAACCCCTGCGCGACGACCCCTCCGGAGGAGGAAGAGGCCGGCTGCTGCATCGCCGAGGACGACGAGGGGGAGTGCGAGCGGACCACGGCGTCGGAATGCGCTGCGCGCCACGGCGTCAAGGTCGACACGTGCGACCCGAACCCGTGCGCGCCGAGCGCGCCGGGCGTCGTCCGCTGCTGCATCCCCGAGCACGGGAGCGGCGGCGGCTCGGGGTCGGGCAGCGGAGGCGCGGATCCCGGCGGGTCCGACGAGACGGAGAACGAGCGGCCGGAATGCGAGCAGCTGACGTCCGACCACTGCATGCAGGAGGGTGGCACCCCCATGGACGCCGGCTCGTGCGAGCCGAACCCGTGCCCGGCGTCGCCGTGATGCGCGTCTAGATCGCGCGGGCCGCGCGTCCGGGGGCGCGGACCTTGACGGACGCGCGGCGGCCGAGGGATGTTCCGGGCCATGACAACACAGGCCCTGATCGCACTCGTGTGCGTGCTGCCCGCCGTGGCGCTCGCGGACCTCGCGGGCGACGTGAAGGCTCACGAGGAAGCCTTCGCCCGCGCCTGCGTCGCGGGGGACGTGGCGGCCGTCGTCGCGCTCTACGCCGACGACGCGCGGCTCGTCTGGCCGGGCGCCGGGGAGGAGGGCAGGGGCAAGGCCGACGTCGAGCGGATGGTCACGACCTTCTGCAAGAACACGAAGGACCTGAAGCTGACCCTGACCGGCGTAGACGCGGTCCCGCTCGACGACGCGCATGTCGCCACCGTGGCGCACTGGGAGAGCTCGGCCACCGCGCCGGGCGGCACGCGCGTCTCCGCCAAGGTGCGGAGCACCGAGGTGCTGGTGAAGAGCGGCGGCGCCTGGCGTTACCTCGTCGACCACGCCTCGGTCGGGCAGCCGCCGCCGCGCCCCGCGCCGCGCCGGGCACGGAAGGCGCCATGAGACGGCCGCGCTTCGGCATCCAGCTGCCGTGGTGTCCCTTCGCCGAGATGCGCGAGCTCGCGGAGCGTGCCGAGGCGGCCGGGTACGACTCGATCGCCGCGGCCGACCACTTCTTCATGCGCAGCCCCATGGAATCGCCCGACGACCCGCTGCTCGAGTGCTTTTCGCTGCTCGCCGCGCTCGCCATGATCACGCGGCGGGTCAAGCTCGCCCAGCTCGTCGCCTGCAACTCGTTCCGCCATCCGGCGCTCACCGCCAAGGCGGCGACGACCCTCGACCACGTGAGCGGCGGCCGTCTCGAGCTCGGCCTCGGCGCGGGCTGGTTCCTCGAGGACCATCATCGCCCCCCGCCGAGCATCCGGCCGATGCCCCAGCCCACCACCGCCGAGCCGAGCGCGATGGCCGCGAACTCCACGCCGGAACGGAGGAGCGGCTGGCGGGTGAGGACGCCCTTGAAGACGCCGACGCCGAGCAGCGTCGCGACCGACACCCCCCACACCGCCGGGAGCGTGGCCGTGCCCAGGGGCAAGAGGAACGGCACGACGGGGATGAGCGCGCCGATCACGAACGAGGCGAACATCACGAAGCCCGCCTTGAGCGGCTGCGAGAGATCGACGGTCGAGAGGCCGAGCACCTTCTCCTGGACGGTGCGCAGGAGGAGGTCCTCGCGCCGGCTGAGGGTCGCGACCACTCGGTAGGCGGAGGGGCGGTCGAGCCCGTCCGCGGTCAGGGACTCGAGCAACGCCTCCTGCGCGAGGTACGGCTCGCTGGCGGCCAGCCGCTCCTGGTCGCGGAACTCGCGTTCGAAGATGTCACGTTCGGTCCGTGCCGCGAGATAGGATCCGGTCGCCATGGAGATGCCGCCCGTCACCCCGGCCGCCACGCCGGTGATCACGATGACCCTACGGTCCTGCGTCGCGACCGACACGCCGCTCAGGAGACCGACCGTGCTGAGCAGCCCGTCCTGGATGCCGAAGACGAGCTCGCGCGCGCGGATGCGACGCTGGAGAGCTTCCTTCTTCGCGCCGAGGACGGCCATCGAGCCGCGCGCGACGGTCAGTAGCGCAGGTCGGGATCGAGCGTCGGCTGGCCGGGCTGCCAGTCGGCCGGGCAGAGGCGCCCGGTGGCGAGCGCGCCGAGCACGCGGAGCGTCTCCTCGACGCTCCGGCCGACGTTCATCGGGCTCACGACCTGGTACGCGATCTTCCCCTCGGGTGACACGACGATCGTGGCGCGCCAGGCGCGCTGCTCGGCCGGGTTCAGGACCTCGTAGGCGCGGCAGACCTCGCGGGCGGTGTCGCTGAGCAGCGGGAAGGCGACGCCGCCGAGCTCGGCCGCCCAGGCGCGGTGCGTCTCGACGTCGTCGACGCTGATGCCCAGCACCTGTGCCGCCGACGCCTCGAACTCCTCGAGCCGCTTGCTGAACCCGACCACCTCGGTCGGGCAGACGAAGGTGAAGTCGGCGGGATAGAAGAACAGGATGACCCACTTCTGGCGGAAGTCGGCGAGCGAGAAGCGGCGCACCCTGCCTTCGTGCGCGCCCTCGAGCGTGAAGGGCGGCGCCGGCGCATTCAGGTCGAGCATCCGGTGAGTGTAGCCGGTCCGCGCCTAGCGCCGGAAGGCCTCGACCATGGCGGCGGTGTCGTTGTCGATTTGCAAGCCGTCCCGCACCCCGCTAGACGAGCCGCAGCCCCATGCCGAAGACCGAGCGGCCTTCTCGCTTCCGCCTTTCCCCCGATGTCCGCCCGCACGAGTACGACATCCACCTCGAGCCCGATCTCGACGCCGGCCGCTTTCGCGGCGAGGTACGGATCGCCGTCGGCCTCGACCGTGCGCGCCGAGAGGTCGTGCTGCACGCGGCCGAGCTCAGGGTCGAGCGCGCCGCGGCGAGCCTCGACGGCGACGAGGTGGCGGCCCGCGTGCGCGCCGACGCCGCCGACCAGACCGTCACGCTTCGGTTCCCGCGCGCGCTGCCGGCGGGCGAGGTGCGGCTCGTCCTCGGCTTCGCCGGACGCCTCAACCAGCACCTCCGCGGCCTCTACGCGGCCAGCGCCGACGGCCGTCACTACGCCTTCAGCCAGTGCGAGGCGGCCGACGCGCGCCGCATCTTCCCCTGCTTCGACGAACCCGCCTTCAAGGCGCGCTTCCGGCTGGCGGTCACCGTGCCGCGCGGGCTGCGGGCCGTCTCCAACAGCCCGATCGAGCGGGAGGAGGACGCGCCCGGGGGGCGCGTCGTCCACTTCGCCCCGACGCCGCCGCTCTCGACCTATCTCTTCGCCCTCGCCGTCGGCGCGCTCGAGGCGTCGGCCGAGCGGCTCCTCGGCACGGTCCCGATCCGCATCTGGCACGTGCCGGGCAAAGGCCATCTCACCGAGCTCGGCCTCGAGGCGGCGGCCGAGGCGCTCCGGCGTCTCGAGGACTACTTCGACATCCCGTACCCCTACGGCAAGCTCGACCTCGTCGCCGTGCCCGACTTCGAGGCCGGGGCGATGGAGAACGCGGGCGCGGTGTTCTTCCGCGAGACGCTCCTCCTCCTCGATCCAGCGACCGCGTCGCTCAACGAGCGCAAGCGAGCCGCCGAGGTGATCGCCCACGAGCTGGCGCACATGTGGTACGGCGACCTCGTCACCATGGCGTGGTGGGACGATCTCTGGCTGAACGAGGCGTTCGCCACCTGGATGGCCTACCGCGTGGTCGACGACTGGCGGCCGGAGTGGCGGCTCTGGCACGGGTTCGAGCACGACCGGGCTGGCGCGCTCGCGCTCGACGCGCTCGCCAACACACATCCGATCTATGCCGAGGTGCGCAGCGTCGCCGAGGCCACCCAGAACTTCGACGCGATCACCTACGAGAAGGGCGCCGCCGTCGTGCGCATGATCGAGCACTTCCTCGGACCCGAGAACTTCCGCGCCGGCGTGCGCCTCTACATGCGCCGCCATCGCGAGGGCAACGCGGTGGCCGCCGACCTCTGGCGGGCGCTCGAGGAGGCGTCGGGACGCGAGGTGGCACGCGTCGCGCAGGCGTGGATCGAGAAGGCGGGCTTCCCGCTCGTCACCTTCGGCCCGGCGAAGGGCGACGCCGACCGCGCGCTGCGGGTCCGCCAGGAGCGCTTCTTCGCCGACCCGAAGATCCCCCCGGCGCGCCGGCGGGGGCGCTGGCCGCTGCCGCTGGTCGTCCGGTGGCGCACGACGGAGGGTGCCACGGGGGTCGACCGGCTGCTCGTCGACCGGGCGGCGGACGGCGTGAGGCTCGGCGCCGAGACGCGGCTACGCTGGTACTTCGGCAACGCCGAGGCGGGCGGGTTCTACCGGGCGCTGCACGACCCCGCGGACCGGAGCGCGCTGCTCGGGGACCTGGCGGCGCTCACGGCGGTCGAGCGCCTCGCCCTCGCGGGCGACCAGTGGGCGCTGGTGCGCTCCGCGAAGGCACCCATCGAGACCTTCCTCGCCGTCGCCGAGGCGCTCGGCGACGAGACCGACTACGATGTGCTCGACGGCCTCGCCGGGCCGCTCGCGCTCGTCGACGAGCAGGTCGTCGAGCCGGGCAGCGTCGAGCAGGCGCGGCTCCGAGGCTGGATCGCCCGCCGCTTCGGGCCGGCGCTGGCACGCCTCGGGTGGAGACCGGCGCCGGACGAGGACGATCCCACGCGGCTGCGCCGCGCGGCCCTCCTGCGCCTGGTCGGCGGCGTCGCCGAGGCTCCGTCCGTGCTGGCCGAGGCGCGCGAGCGGCTCGACGCGTATCTCCGCGACCGTGGCGCGCTCGACCCGAACCTGGCCGACCCCGTGGTCGGACTCGCCGCCCGCGTGGGCGACCAGGCGCTCTACGACGGCTACCGCGGCCTCGTCGCCGAGGCGCGCACGCCGCAGGAGCGGCGCCGGTTCCTCCTCGGGCTAGCCGCATTCCGCACGCCGGAGACGATCCGCCGCACGCTCGCCGCGACGCTGTCGCCCGACATTCCCACGCAGGACGTGGCCTTCATCTTCATGCGGCTGCTCGGCAACCCGGCCGGCCGGAGCCACGCGTGGAAGTTCCTCACCCGCCGCTGGTCGGCGCTCCGCCGCCGCATTCCGCCGCTGATGATCTCGCGCCTGGTCGAGGCCCTACCGGCGCTCCGCGAGCCGCGCGCGGCGCGCGAGGTGCGGGCCTTCTTCGCCGCGCACCCAGTGCCGGAGGCCTCGCGCGCCTTGAAGCAGACGCTCGAGGTCTTCCGCCTGAACGCCGAGCTCAGGCGCCGGACGGCACCGGGGCTCGCGCGCTGGCTCGCCGAACGCACGGCCTAGAACGCGGTGTCCTCACCCGCGTACGACGCCGCCGTCATCGGCGGCGGCATCGTCGGCCTGGCGACGGCCATGGCGCTGGCGGCCGAGCGCCGGCTGTCCGTGGTCGTGCTCGAGGCCGAGAGCCGGCTCGCGGCGCATCAGAGCGGCAACAACAGCGGCGTCATCCACGCCGGGCTCTACTACAAGCCGGGCTCGCTCAAGGCACGCAACTGCGTCGAGGGCCGCGAGGCGATGTATCGCTTCTGCGACGAGCACGGCATCCGCGCCGAGCGCTGCGGCAAGCTCGTGGTCGCGACGGAGGAGCGCGAGCTGCCGCGCCTCGACGAGCTCGAGCGCCGCGGCCGGGCCAATGGCCTCGAGGGGCTCGAGCGGCTCGGGCCCGAGGGCATCCGGGAGCGCGAGCCGCACGCGGCGGGGATCGCGGGGCTCTGGGTCCCGCAGACCGGGGTCGTCGACTTCGGCGAGGTGACGCGCGCCATGGCGGGCGTCGTCCGCGAGGCGGGCGGCGAGATCCTGACCGGCGCGCGCGTGCACGGCTGCCGCCCGCTCGCCGACGGTCTTCTCCTCGAGTCCGTCCGCGGCGAGACCTTCTGCCGCGCGCTCGTCAACTGCGCCGGTCTCCAGTCCGATCGCGTCGCGCGCCGCTGCGGCGCCGACCCCGGGGTGGCGATCGTGCCCTTCCGCGGCGAGTACCACGAGCTGGCTCCCGACCGGCGCGCGCTCGTCCGGAGCCTCATCTATCCGGTGCCCGACCCCGCGTTTCCGTTCCTCGGCGTCCACTTCACGCGCACGCCCAGCGGCACGGTCGAGGCCGGGCCGAACGCCGTGCTGGCGCTCAAGCGCGAGGGCTACAGCGCCGCGGACGTCCGCCTCCGCGACCTCGTCGAGATGGGCCTCTACCCCGGATTCTGGTGGATGTGCGGGCAGCACTGGCGGACGGGGCTCGCGGAGATGTACCGCTCGATCAGCAGGCACGCCTTCGTGAAAGCGCTCCAGAAGCTCGTCCCCGCGCTGGGACCCGACGACGTCCGCTACCTGCGCGCCGGGGTCCGCGCCCAGGCGGTCGGCCCGGGCGGCGCCCTCCTCGACGACTTCCACCTGGTCGAGGCCGCGCGTTCGGTCCACGTGCTGAACGCGCCGTCGCCCGCGGCGACGGCGTCGATCACGATCGGGCGCACGATCGCGGGCATGGTGGCGAGACAGCTCGGCAGGTGAGGCAAGGCGGCGCCGCGATCAGCTCAGGGCTCGCGTCGGCTCGTCCGGCCTGCCCGCGATCCTGCCCAGCAGCTCCGCGAGGACGTCGAGGTCGGGCGGCTTCACGAGATGATGGTCGAAGCCGGCGTCGAGCGCGCGGCACTTGTCCTCCTCTCGCCCGTACCCCGACAGCGCCACCAGGACGGCGTCTTGGAGACCGGGGCGCTGGCGCAGCCGCCGCGCGAGCTCGTAGCCGTCCATCCCGGGGAGCCCGAGGTCGGAGAGGACGACGTCGGGCTCGCGGCGCGCCACCAGCTCGAGCGCGGCGAGGCCGTCGGAGGCCGTCTCCACCGCGTGCCCCCAGAGTTCGAGCATCATGGCGAGGCTTTCGGCCGCATCCTGGTTGTCCTCCACGATGAGGACCCTCAGGCGGTTCCCGGCGCTCGCGTGCGGCTGCCGGACTCGTGCCGGTCTCCGCTCGGGGGCCGCATCCTGCGCCACGGGCAGCTGGACGACGAACTCGCTTCCCTGCCCGAGCCCGGCGCTCCGTGCCTCCACGCGCCCACCGTGCATCTCGACGAGGCTCCGCACGATGGTGAGCCCGATCCCCAGTCCTCCGCGCGCGCGGTCGAGCGACGCATCGCCCTGGACGAAGAGGTCGAAGACGTGCGGGAGGAAGTCCGGCGCGATGCCGATGCCCGTGTCCCTGATCCGGACGGCGACCTCGCCGCCCGTCCGCTCGGCCGTGAGCCAGATCGAGCCGCCGCGCGGCGTGTACTTGGTGGCATTGCTCAGGAGGTTGCCGACGACCTGGGCGAGGCGCGCCGGGTCGGCGTCCAGCCGGATGGGCTCGGGGGGGAGCGAGACCGTGAAGGCGTGCGCGCGGGAGTCGATGCTGGCGCGGATGATCTCGACCGCCTGCTCGACGACCGCGGAGAGCAGCACGGGCTCTCTGCGGAGGGTGATCTTGCCCTGCGTGATGCGTGAGACGTCGAGCAGGTCGTCCACCAGCCGGGCGAGGTGCCGCACCTGGCGGTCCGCCATCTGCACGAGGCCGTCGCGGCCGGGCACGTCGAGCTGGAGCAGGTGGAGCGAGGTGCTGAGCGGGGCAAGGGGGTTGCGGAGCTCGTGCGCCAGCATCGCGAGGAACTCGTCCTTTCGCCGACCGGCGTCCGCGAGCTCGGCCGCGCGCTGCTCGAGCTCGTCGGCCAGGCGCTTGCGCTCGGTCACGTCCGTGCCGACGCCGATCATCCGTGCCACGCGGCCGGCGGCGTCGCGCACGACGCGGCCCTTGGCGGCCACCCAGCGGATGCTCCCGTCGGGCCGGACGGTACGGAACTCGACCTCGTAGCCCGGGCCCTCCTCCGCGGCGCGGCTGATGGCGCGGTTCACGAGGTCGCGGTCGTCCGGATGGACGAGCGCGCGAAACGCCGCGTATGTGCCTCCGAAGCTGCCGGGCGGCAGGCCGTGGATGGCTTCCAGGTTCTCGGACCACTCGATCTCTCCGCTGAGAAGGTCCCAGTCCCACGCGCCCATGCGGCCCCCTTCGAGCGCCAGACGGAGCCGTCCTTCGCTGACCTGCAGCCGGACGTAGTCCGCGGCGCCGCGGCCTTCGGCGCTGTCGCGCTCGGCGATGGCCGCGCCGAGCAGCAGGGCGCTGACGGCCACCACCGCGTTGAAGAACTGCAGCGCGACCAGGTTCTCGTGGGGTGTGCCCATCGAGAAGGGGCCCCAGCCCTGCACCGAGCTCAGCACGGCCAGGCTCGAGGCGACGAACGTCACCGTCACCGCACCGCGCTGGCCGAAGCGGAGGGCTCCCCAGATGACGAAGGGAAAGACCTTGTACGGCAGCGCGTCCCGCATGAGCCGCGCACCGGCCGGCTCGATGAAAACGAGCAGGCCGACGGCGAGGAGCCCGCCGAGGAGCACCAGGGCTTCTCCGACCCGGCGCGGTCGCCATCCCGTCCGCGGCGCGCGCGCCCAGACGAGGAGGACGGGAGCCATGACGAGGTCGCCCATCGCGTCGCCGATCCACCACACCCACCAGATCGATGCGAAGGCGTCCCAGGGCTGAACGCCCCCGACGCAGAGGCTCGTGACGCCGACCGTCGCGCTGACGAGCGTGCTCCCGAGGGCGGCGAGGACCACGAGGGCGAGGACGTCCTTCAGGCGTTCGAGTCTGCTGTCGAACCCGACGCGGCGCAGCAGCCAGGCGCCGGCCACGGCTTCCAGCGTGTTGCCGGCGGCGATGCCGCACGCGGTGCCGAGCGGCTCGTGGTGCGTGGCGTTGGCGAGGAACGCCCCCAGCGCGATCCCCGGCCAGGCGCGGCTGCCGAACACCAAGAGCGCGGCGAGGGAGATTCCCGTCGGCGGCCAGACGAGCGTCACCTGCTCGGCGACGAAGGCGAGACGAAGCCCCAGGGTTGCCGCCACGAAGTAGATGGCGGCGGTGCACACGACGACGGCGGCAGGGGCCAGGAGCTGCCGCCACGCCGCGGACTCGCTCACCCGTGGCTCGGCCTCTGTCCGGCTCTTCGCCAGCATGATTCCGCAATGCGCGAGCCGAGGTTCCGTCGGCCGGCAGCCCCGCTCGGGCTACCACCCCGAATATTGAGGGTCAAACGCCACTTCCATCCGGTGGCCGCCCGGCGCAAGATTGGCGCGATGCTCGTCGCCGGCGTGGCCGCGGCGCTCCTGCTCGTGGGATCCGCGGCGGACGTGCCGCCGGCCGCGCCCGCCGCGCTCCGCCGCGCGCTGCATGCGGCGAGCGTCCAGATCGATCCGCCGGGCTGCTCCGGGGTGCTCGCCGAGAACGACCAGATCGTGGTGACCGCCCGGCACTGCATCGACCCCGGTGTCGAGCAGCTCAGGGTCCGCTTCACGAACGGGGTGACGCGCACGGGCTGGGTGGTGGCCACTGACGCCGCCGCCGATCAGGCGGTGCTCTTCCTCGAGGACCCGGTGGACATCGAGCCGCTGCCGATCGTGCGCCGCCGGCAGATCCCCGGGACCGTGCTCTACTTCGAGGGGAACCCGTCGCGGCCGCGCTTCCAGAGCGCGCGGCTCGACAAGATCGACCGCTGCCCCTCGCTCCCCGACCTTCCGAACGCGCTCTTCACGAGCATCGCCGGCGTGCCGGGCGACTCGGGAGCGCCCCTCGTCGACGTGGTCGCGGAGGTGGTCGGGCTCGTGCACGGCGGGGCGCGCTGCCATATCGCCACGCCCGCCGACACGCTCGTGCGACTGGTCGACCGCGTGCTCGAGCGGGACGACGTCCGGATAGCGGCACGCTCGCATTCACGCGGATCGAACTCCGCTGACGGGTCGTGCCTCGCGGGTCGTCATGCCGAGGCGGCGCATCTTCGCGTAGAGCGCCTCACGGGTGATCCCGAGGCTGCGGGCGGCGGCGGTCTTGGTGGGCTTCTCCTGCAGGCGCTGGCGGATGAGCGCGATCTCGACGCGCTCGAGGAGCCGGGAGAGCGGCTCGTCGTGGGCCGCGGGATCGGCCTCGCGAATCCGCCGGGCCAGATGCTGGCGGCGGATGCGCTGCCCCTGCGCCAGGCAGAGGACGAGCCGGTGAATCTCGTTCTCGAGCTCGCGCACGTTGCCCGGCCACGGGTACGCCTGGAGGACGCGCAGGGCGTCGCCGTCGAAGCCGCCGGTCTCGCGGCCTTCCCTCGCTTCGAAACGGCCGAGGAAGTGCCCGATCAAGCCGGGGATCTCGGCCGAGCGATGCCGCAGGGGCGGGACGCGGAGGGGCAGGACGGCGAGACGGTAATAGAGATCCAGTCGAAAGCGCCCTGCCCGCGCTTCGGCTTCGAGCGGCCGGTTCGTCGCCGCGACGATGCGGGCGCGGACGTGACGCACCCTGTCGGCGCCGACGGCCTTCACCTCCTCGTGTTGCAGGACGCGCAGGAGCTTGGCCTGGACTGACGGCGGTGCCTCGCCGACCTCGTCGAGAAAGACCGTGCCGTCGCCCGCCTCCTCGAACAGGCCGCGCCGGTCGCGGTCGGCGCCGGTGAAGGCGCCGCGCACGTGTCCGAACAGCTCGCTCTCGAGCAGCGACTCCGAGATCGCGGCGCAGTTCTGGACGAGAAACGGCGCCTCGCGCCGCGGGCCGCGGCGGTGGATGGCGCGGGCGATCAGCTCCTTCCCGGTGCCGGTCTCGCCCTCGACGAGCACCGGTACGGCGCTCCTGGCCGCGCGCTCGACGAGGCCCATGACCGCGCGCATGCCGGCCGTGGTCGCGATCAGCGATTGCTCGTCGATGCCGCCCCCGGCCAGCGGCGGCGCGTCGGTGCCCGCGGCATCGACGCCGGCGAGGACCGAGCGGCCGAGCGCCTCGCGGACGAGGAGCGGGAGCTGCTCGACGTAGCGCGGATGCTTGCTCAGGTAGTCGGCGGCCCCGAGCTTCATGGCGGCGACGGCGAGCTCCTCCGAGCCGGTGCCGGTCGCGACGATGATGGGGACCTCCCGCCGCGCCGCGCGCAGCGCGCCGACGATCCGATCGTCCGCGGCGTCGGGCAGGCGGAGATCCGTCACCACGCACCCGATCGCCGGATCCCGGAGCGCCACCAGCGCACGGCCCAGGCGGTCGACGGTCGTCACCCGCACGCCCGGCTCCATTCGCATCAGCGCCTGCCGCATGGACGCCGCGTGGTGAGGGTCGTCCTCGACGACGAGAATATGCAGCTGAGGCCAGTCCGGGTGCCCGTCCATCACGTCGATCCCCCCTTTCCGTCCGGCCGCGGGCAGGAGGTTTCTGTAAGACGATAGGTGAGCCGAGTCAATGTCTACAAAACTTCTAGCTCGCGGATGACGCCGGCTTCTGCATGCTGCGGTGCAGCGTGGATCGCTCCGACGACGCAATGCATGCGTCAGGGGCAGGTTGTTCGCGTCACTCCGGCGCGAGCCGCATCGTCAGCGGGTGATCCATGTGCCGGACGAGCACGTCGCTCCAGTACTTGTCCGCCATCGCGTGCGCCACGCGCTCGACGGACTCCGGCGCCGCCACCGCCTTGATGCGATCGAACTGCTGCCCGGCCACGCGCACGCCGACGTAGGGCTTGGTCGTGTTCCGCTCGATCCGCCCCGCCGCCCGCGTCCCCAGCCGCACGTACACCTGGTCGTCGATGACGACGAGCCAGACCGGGAACCAGTGATCGCCTTCCCCCGGGGCCGTCGTGCGGAGCTCGAGCGTGCTTTCCGAGGCGTACGCGCCCGGCTTCCACTCGGCTGCCAGGGTTGGCGCCGTGACGACGGCGATGAAGGCGGCGACGGCTAGGGACCTCAGCATGGCCCGCGGCTATAGCCGACTCGCCGTCGGGCGACCAGACCTGGGTTCACAGGGACGCCGTCCTCGGGGTAAGGTCCGGCCGGGAGGGACGGCCATGCACGAGATCGTCGACGGCATCGTCATGTGGTCCTGGCTCTCCGAGCCGCACGGCTACAACTTCAACGGCTACTTCGTCCGCCACCGCGCCGGGAACCTCTGCATCGACCCCGTCGAGCCGGGGGACGACGTCCTCGCCCTCCTCCGCCGTGAGGGTGTGGCCCGCATCCTGATCACCAACCGGAACCACGTCCGGAAGGCCAACCTCGTGCGCGAGCAAACGGGCGCGCCCGTCGCGATCCACCCGGCCGACGCCGCCTACGCCCGGGGCCAGGGCGCCGTCATCGATGCCGAGCTCCGCGCCGGCGAGCGCGTCGGCCCCTTCGCCGTCGTCGGGGTGCCGGGCAAGTCGCCGGGCGAGGTGGCGCTGTACGACGCGGCTCGCCGCCTCCTCGTCGTCGGCGACGCCGTCATCGGCAACCCGCCCGGCCGCCTCTCGCTGCTGCGCGAGAAGGTGATGGACGACCCGCCGCGGCTGCGCGAGAGCGTGGAAGCGCTCACCAGCCTGGAGATCGACACGCTCCTCGTGGGCGACGGCGAGCCCATCCTCCACGAGGCGGGCTCGCGGCTGCGCGAGCTCGTCGCCACGTTCCCCGCCTAGGAGCTCGACTCGAGATGGAATCTCCGCGCGCGCCGCGCGCGCGGCCGAGCGCAGCGAGCGAGGAGTGAGGACCCGGCGGGCTCCGCCCGACGGGGCGAGGGGCGGGGAGCCCCTCGCTGATCTAGCTCCCGCGCGGCAGGCCGAGCACCTGCATCGCGATGATGCCGCGCATGATCTCCGACGTCCCCGATGCGATGCTCGCCGCCGGCGATCCGAGATATCCCTTCTGCACCCACTGCGCGGGGCTCGCGGTCCCGTCGTAGCGCAGCCCCTCGGGCCCGAGGATCTCCATGCCGATCCGCGGCATCGCCTGCGTGAGCTCTGTCCAGTGGAGCTTGATGATCGAGGCCTCGGGGCCCGGCATCTCCATGCGCAGCAGCTTGTCGAGCGTCCGCTGGCAGTTCATGCGGAAGATCTCCGTGCCGAGGTGGACGGCGGCGAGCGCCTGGCGCCGCACGGGGTCGCGCCCGGCGCCGCGCTCGCGTGCCAGCGCGAACAGGCGGTCGCGCGCCCCGGAGAGCAGGATCTGCATGCCGACCACGTAGAGGATGCCGCGCTCGTTCTGGAGCGCCGAGACGGCGATCTGCCAGCCGCCATGCAGCTCGCCGAGGAGGTTCTCGCGCGGCACGCGGACGGACTCGAAGAAGACCTCGTTGAACTCCGCCTCGCCCGTCATCTGGCGGAGCGGGCGGACCGTGATGCCCGGGCTCTGCATGTCGACGAGCAGGCAGGAGATGCCCTCGCGGCGGCGGGTCTCGGGGTCGGTCCGGCAGAGGAGCATGCACCAGTCGGCGTGCTGCGCGAGCGTCGTCCACACCTTCTGGCCGGTCACCTCGAAGTGGTCGTCCTTGGGAAGCGCGGCCGTGCGCAGCGACGCCAGGTCGGAGCCGGCGCCGGGCTCGGAGAAGCCGAAGCACCAGAGGTCCTCGGCGGTCAGGATGCGGCGGAGGAAGCGGCGCTTCTGCGCCTCGTCGCCGTAGGCCATGATGGGCGGGCCGGCGATGCCGATCCCGAGCTGGCCGATCACCTCCGGCGCCCGCGCGCGCGCCATCTCCTCGGTGTAGGCGATCTGCTCCGGGATGGTTGCCGCGCGGCCGCCGAACTCCCGCGGCCACGTGATGCCGACCCAGCGCGCGTCGGCGAGCTTCTTCTGCCAGGCGCGGAGGCGCCGGACGCGCTCGGCCTCCGGCAGCAGGGCGGCGTTCTCGCCTCGGAGGTCGTCGGTGACGTTCTCGGCGAGCCAGCTCCTCAGCTCGGCGCGGAACGTCTCGAGATCTGCCATGGTGCCCCGATAGCAGGAACGCCCGGCCGCCGTCGAGGCACGAGCTTGCGGGCGGGCAGCGGCCGGGGTACCTGAGACCTCCGACGGTGCAGACGCCCCGGGTGGTCACGACATCGCACGCGCTCGACGCGCTCGCCGCCGAGGTCCGTGCGGCCGGGCGCCTCGCGCTCGACACCGAGTTCGTGTGGGAGCGGACGTACCGGCCGAAGCTCGGCGTCGTGCAGGTCGCCACCGAGGCGGGCGCCGCCGTGATCGATGCCGTCGAGCTGCGCGACCTCTCGCCGTTCTTCCCCGTCCTCCGCGACCCGCGCGTTCCCGTAGTGCTGCACGGTGGCACGCAGGACCTCGAGATCTTCGCCTCGCTCATGGGCGAGACGGTGCGGGGCGTCGTCGACACGCAGATCGAGGGCGCGTTCCTCGGCTACGGGCTCCAGGTGGGGCTCTCGACGCTCCTCGAGCGGGTGCTCAAGGTCCACATCAAGAAGGACCAGACCTACACCCACTGGGACCGCCGGCCGCTGCGGCGCGAGCAGCTCGCCTACGCGGCGGAGGACGTCCTCCACCTCCTCCCGCTGCATGATCGGCTGCGCGCCGAGCTCGAGGCGCGCGGCCGCGTCGAGTGGGCGGAGGAGGAGATGCGGGCGCTCGAGGACCCCGAGCGCTACACCCCGGTGCCGCCCGAGGAGCGCTACCAGTGGGTCAAGGGATGGCAGCGGCTCGGCGGGCGCGAGCTGGCGGTCCTGCGCGAGCTCGCCGCCTGGCGCGAGCGGGCCGCCGAGCGGGCCGACATCCGCCCCAACTTCGTCGCCAACGACATCGTTCTCACCTCGCTCGCGGCCCGCCCCGTGGAGACCATGGAGGAGCTGCGACACGTCCGCGGCCTCGCCTCGGGCGCGGTCGACCGGCACGGCCGCGCCGTCCTGGCCGCGATCCGGGCCGGCGTCGCGTGCCCGTCCGAGCGCTGGCCCGAGCGGCCGCCGCGCGTGCGCGGCAAGACACCCCCGCCCGGGCTCGCCGCTCTGCTGCGCGCCGCCGTGCAGGCGGTGGCGGAGCGCGAGGACATCGCGCCCGAGGTGATCGCGAGCGGCCGGGAGATCGAGGCGCTGGCGAGCCATGGCGGCCAGGGCGAGGTGCTCGACGGCCTCGGCGTCGTGCGTGGCTGGCGCCGGGGGCTCGTCGGCGAGACGCTCCTCGCCATCGCGCGCGGCGAGCTGGCGATCGCCTACGATCCCGAGCGGCGTGAGGTCGTGGCGCGCGGCATCAATCCGTCGACGTCACCTTGACGATCACCGTCTTCCCGGCCCGCACGCGCTCGGGGTTCGGGCGGAAGAGGCCCAGCCAGGCGATCCAGTACTTCCGGCTGTACACCGGTGCCATGCGCGCCGCGACTTCGGGGTCGCGCACCAGCTCGGCCTGCCCGACGAAGTGCGGTCCGCTCGTGCTGCCCACCCAGACGAGGAGCGGGCTGCCGCGCGCGACGCGCCGCGCCTTGTGGCTGTCCGGTCCGGTGGTGAAGTAGATGGCGTCGCCGTCGAACATGAACCAGACGGGGACCACCTTGCTCTCGGTGCCGTCGGCGCGTCGCGTGGCGACGTAGATCTGCTTCGAGGTCGCGAGCGCCGCGGCGGCGTCGGGCTGAAAGCTCGCGGCCACCGCAGCTGCAGCGAGCAACGCGAAGACGACGGAGAGGACCCCGGTCATGGCGGGCACGCGGGCGGTGCCGGTGACTTGGCCGTGAAGAAGCTCTTACCCGGCTTGAACGTCTGGACGCCGTCGAAGGTCATGCAGTACCGCTTTATCCCCGTGGTGAGGACGACGTCCACCGGCCGCGGGCTGCCCGCGAGCGAGTGCGTGAGCTCAGCGCCGGCTCCCATCGCCTTCAGCTGATGAGGCTTGGCGTTCTTCAGGACCACGACCCTGATCGGCCCGTTCGCCTGCGTGGGGTCGCGGTACCGATACCCCTTGTCCGGACGCTTCCCGACCCGCCTCCACGCAGACGCCGGAAGGCTGTACGTGCTGTCGCACGGGGTCAACCCGCTCGGGCCGCAGCCGCCGCCCGTGCGCACGCGGAGGCTGCCCCCGCCGAGCGTGGGGTCGTCGGGGCTCCCGTTGCCGGGGCCGAGCTCGATCGCCGCGTCGATGGAGAGGACCATCAGCTTCCGCCTGGCGGGGTTCGACGGGTTGTCCTTGAGCACGAGCTTCTTCCCCGACAGCGGGCGATCGGTCCCGGCCGGGACCGTGGTGGTCGTGGTGGTCGCGCGCGGCCGGGTCGTCGTCGTCGCCCGGAGCGTGGTCGTTGTGGTCGGTTCGGTGCACGCCCCGAAGCTGCCGGTCACCTCGGCCCCCTCGAGCGGCCCGTTGTTGGTGGGCGTGGGGCAGGCGAGGGCGAAGTCGTTGCTCGCGTTCGTCTGTCGCACGAGGCTGTGGACGCCCTCTCCGGGCGTGGCGGTCGCCGGCGAGTCCGCGTCCGTCTTCTGTGGACCCGCATACGGGCCGTAGGCGACGCAGTCGACGTACTCGTTGGGATCCGTGGCGTCCCACGTGGTCGGGTCCTTGGAGAAGCTGGTCACCGGGTCCACCGGCCCGCCCCAGCACACCATGCCGCACGCGGCCGGGATGCCGGGCGGGAAGGTGAAGTCGGGCGTCACCGACGGCGTCGTCTTCGTGGCGAGGCTCGACGTCCCCATGATCCAGTGCCGGCCCGCGCCCTGGTTCGGCACGTCCCCGCCCGAGATGGTCGGCGGCGGGATCGTGAGCAGGACGGTCGCGGTCGTGCCGGCGCAGTCGAACACCGTGAGGCGGGTGTTGCCGACCATTTTCTGGAAGTCGAAGTCCATGCGGATCTCGACGTACTGCACGCTCGGGTCGCCCGCGACGCCGGACATGACCTCGCTGATGTGCGCGAGGTGGTAGCTCGCTTCGGAGCGGGCCGGGCCGAGCAGGAGGAGCGCGATGGCGGCGGCAGGGCGCGACATGAGCTGTCGGAGAAAAAAAGAGGGGCGGGATAGCTTCCCGCCCCCCTCGGGCTGCTTACGGACCCAGTCTGTCTACGGGCATGGATAAGCGACCTCGTTGGCCGCCTCGATCTGGCTGATGACGTTCGCCGCGAGCATGTCACGGCTGGTCCGCGACAGGCACGTCTGGGTGCAGGTGCCCTTGAGATCGAGCTTGTCCATGGCCGCGCTGTACTTCTCGTGCGCGGCCTTGTGCTTGACCGGGTCCGTCTCCTCGCACGCCTCCTCGTCGAAGGGCTTGAACGCGAACCTGGCGTCGGCCGCCTTCTGGTGGCACTTGATGACCGCGGCGGCGAGCTTGCCGAGCTCCGCGCCGACCGTGTCGGCGCACTTGAGCCGGTTCTTCGCGTCCGCCGCCGCCATGTCGACCGTGCCCGCATCGTCGCCGCTCGCGTCGATCGAGGTCGTGCCGTCGCAGTAGACGTTCCCGTTCTGCGCGTCGAGCGAGGCAGGGTTCGTCTTGGAGGCGAAGAGGGTCGTCTCCTCGGCCGTGGCGCCGCTCAGCTGCTGCCCGCTGCAGAGGGGCGAGAGCTTGGCGATCGCCGCGTCGAGCTTCTCCTTCGCGGCCTTTCCGGTGCCGGTCCCCTCCTCGCAGGCTTCGTCGTCGGCGGGCGGACCGGCGAAGGCGGCGTGGGCCTGCTTCTGGTGGCACTTGATGACCGCCCGGATCGCCTTGCCGAAGGCCTTGCCGAGACCGTCGCCGCACTTCAAGTGACCCTTCGTGTCGGGCACGCAGCCGGTGTCGTCGCCGCCGAAGGCCAGGGTCGTGGAGGTCGTGGTGCTCGTCGTGCTCGTGCTGGTGGTGGTCGGCGGGGTACACGAGCCGAAGGTACCCATCATGTTCGCGTTGTTCGTCGGGCTGGGACAGTCGAGCGTGAAGTTGTTGCTGAACATGAGGTCGTCGGCCCGCCGCAAGCTGAAGGTCGGGTCACCCGGCGTGGCGCCCGCGGGCGGGTTGCCGGCCGGCTCGGGCGCCCCGTCGTAGGTCCCGTACGCGACGCAGTCGGTGTAGTTCGCCGGGTTGGTGGCGTCCCAGGTGGGAGGATTCGGCGGGACGGTGCTGCTCGGTGCCCCCCAGCAGACCATGCCGCACGCGGTCGGGATGCTGCCGATCACGGTGGCGTCCCAGGTGAAGTCGGGCGTGATTCCGGACTGCGCGAGGAAGACGGCAGCGCTCGGGCTGGCCATGATCCAGCGTAGGTTCGGCCCGCCGTTGGGAACATTCGCCGGGAGATCGGCGATGAGGACCGCGGATCCACCCCCGTCCCCGCTGCACTTGAAGACGGTGAGCCGCGAGTGGGCGACGAGCGTCTGATTCGCCGAGAGCATGCGGATCTCCACATACTGAATGCTCGGGTTCCCGTTGGCGCCGGACTTCACCTCATCGATCACGGCCAGGTGGAAGAGCGCCTGAGTCTCGTGGGGCGTCAGCAGGGCGAACAGGGTGGCGAGGGTGGCTACGAACCGCGACATGTCTGACCTCCTCCGAGGAAACCAACCCTATTCTCGGCGCTTCGCCGCCGTCAACCACCTTTCTCGCGATTCGGTCCTCGAGGCTCCACACGGCAACCCGCCCATCGCCGTCGCCGGAGAGGAGGGTTTCTCCGGCCCAGGCCAGACCCCATACCGGCGCCCGGTGCCAGGCGAGCTCCTCGACGAGCGCGCCGCTCGCGAGGTCGATGAGGCGGATCTTCCGGTCGAGGCCGCCAACCGCCGCAAGCTCTCCCCGAGGCGCCATCGCGGCACGGTGGAGGCTGGTGGGGAACTGGTGGCGAGCGAGCACGGTGCCGCTCGCTGCGTCCCACACGCGAATGATGCCATCGGCGCTCGCCGAGAGGAGTCGGTCGCCCGCGAACGCGAGCGCCTCCACAGCCCGCTCGGAGTCGGTGAAGAGACGCGGTGCGACCTCACTGTCGAGGTCGAAGATCGCGATGGGTCCCGCATCGCTCGCGACGGCCGCCCGCCTGCCGTCGGGGGAAAAGGCAACGGCCGCGCCCTCGCGCTCCACCACGAGACGCCGGACCTCGCGTCCGTCGCCGGCCGCGAGGAGGTGCCCGCTGGGGTCGTAGAATACCGTGACGAGGAGCCGCGCGGCAGCAGGCGACCAGGCAAGGGCGCGCACGACGCCGGGATAGGCGGGCAGCTCGCGCAGGAGGCGACCGCCCGCCGTCGCGTAGACGAGGACACGGTTCTCCACCGCCACCGCCGCCTCGGCCCCATCGGGACTCACCGCGATGGCGTTGGCCGCCTCGGGGTGTGGCACCTCCGTCACGGGCACGGCGATCGGCGGAGGCGGTGCGAAACCCTCCAGGAACTGCACGCCCGGCATGCGCCACGCGCTCACGCCCGTGCCGAGGACGCCGACGAACGCCGTCGAGCCGTCGGGCGACGCAGCGATGAACGTCACCGTGCGGGGGAAGGCGAGCACGCAGCGGGGCAGGCGCTGCCCGTCGTCCGGGCGCCGATCGGGCGGGACGCAGCCCTCGGGTGGAATTCCCGCTGCGCCCGTCATGCCCGTGCCGAGGGGCACGACGAAATGGGATTCGAGGAGCTCCCCCGCCTGCACGACGCGCACGTGCGCCGCGACCGCGTCGCCCGCGAGCGGCGGCCCGCTCCCCTCGAGGGCGCCGTCGTGCGCGGCGAGCGGGATCTCCCGGCGCCCTTCCGGCAGGTCCACCGTGACCGTGCCGGTCGCCCCGGCGAGCGGGAGCGGCCGCCGCCAGACGTCGGTCAGGTAGACGCGGACGCTCCCGTCGCGCGCCGCGACGGCTTCGAGATGGCGCATGCCCACCATCGCGACCACGCCGCCGTGGTGCGGCGTGTGGTCGTGGATGCCGGGGCGGCCCGCCGCGGCCGTACCGAGCGCGACGAGTCGGGTCACGATCAGGTCGTGGCCGGCGCGCACGAGCTCGAAGCGGACGCGCGTGCCCGGCGCGATGCCGGCGAGGACGTCCGCCGAGCGCACGGGGAACGCCATGGTCATCGCGCCCATGAGGCCCGGGATGTCGTCGTGGCTGATCGTCACCCGGAGCGCGGCCGGGTCGACGGCCGTGACGTCGCCGGTGGCGGTGTAGGTCGAGCGCCCGCAGCCGAGGGCGAGCGTCAGGACGACGACGGGCGCGAGCCACCGCATCTCCGGACTTCTGGAGCGCGGCGGGTCTTTTTTCCAGCCCCGCTAGGAGGCCGACCCAAGACTTCGTCTTGGGTCGCAAAGCGAGGATGTGCGCCGCGTGAGCACGCGACCGTCATGCCGCGGCCGGCGAAGCCGGCGCGGCAAAACGAGCCGGACACGTCAACGACCCGAAGCCCCAGGCCAAGACGGGGGAAGCGCGTGTCAGTTTGCCGCGCTGGCTTCGCCAGCCGCGGCACGACGGCGGCGCGTGATACCGACGCCCCATGCTCGCGTCCGTTTCGCGACCCAAGAAGTCTTGGGTCGCGCTCCTAGGCTGCCGTCGAGGCGTCGGCCGGCAGGCCGTCGCCCCGGACTGGTGCCGACCGGAGGCTCGGCGCGACGTACGGCAGCGTCACCGTGAAGCGGGTACCGACGCCGACCTGGCTCGAGACGCGAACCGAGCCGCCGAGCACCTGCACGAAGCGTTGCACGATGTGTAGCCCGAGGCCGACGCCGCCCCCGCCCGACCCCGGCACCTGGCGGAACATCTCGAAGACGTAGCGCACGGCCTCGGGCGGGATGCCGCGGCCGCTGTCGGCGACCGTGACCTCGACGCCGCCGCCGGGGGTCGTCTGCGCCGAGAGGGTGACGTGGCCCTGCTCGGTGAACTTGAGCGCGTTGTGGATCAGGTTGCGGACCACGGTCTTCACCTTGTGCGCGTCCGTCTCGATCACCGGCAGGTCGGCGGCGACGTCGAGCCGCAGCTCCACCTCCGCTCGTCCCCAGTTCTCGGGCAGCTGCTGGAAGACGGTGCGCAGCAGCTCCGTCATCGCCACGGGGGTGCGGTGCACGGGCAGCCGGCCGGCCTCGAGGCGGTTCAGGTCGAGGAGCGCCGTGATCAGCTCGAGCAGCTCGATCGACTGCCGGCGAGAGCGGCGGAGCGCGTCGTCAAGCTCGGGGGCGATGTCACCCAGCCCCCCGTCGAGCGCCATCTCGAGGTAGCCGAGGATGACGTTCAGCGGCGAGCGCAGCTCGTGCGAGATGGCGCCGACGAACTCGGACTTGAGCGCGCTGGCCTGCTTCACCTCCTCGAGGAGGCGGGCGTTGTGCATGACGATGGTCGCGTGGTCGGCGATGCCGGCGAGGAGTCTGAGCGCCCATTCGCTCGACTCGACGAGCAACTCCGTATAGCCGACCGCCACGAAGCCGACCATGGCCCCGTGGTTGTGGAGCGCCGCCAGCAGGACCGTCGCGAGCTTGCGGTCGCCGGTGAAGACGGCGGGCGTGCACTCGGCCAGCCTGCCGTTGAGCACCACCACGCGATGGATGGAGAGACGGCCGACGGCCGACCAGCTGGAGAGCGGGAACTCGATGCGGCTCAGCTCGCTCGACGAGAGCTGCGAATCGGTGGCGGCGGCCAGGTGGAAGGTGTTCCGCTCCAGGTCGACGAGGAACGTGGCGCCCCAGTCGGCGCAGAGCTGCTCGCGCGTCGTGCGCGTCAGATGGTCGAACAGCTCGGGCGCCTCGACGCTGGCGCTGAGCGTCTGCGCCGCGTCCACCAGCGCCGCCGACAGCCGGCCCTCGGCCGCGAGGCTCTGGCGGCTCTCCTTCAGCCGCTCGGCGAGGCCGGTGAGGACGCGGTTCTTCTCGTGCAGATGGGAGCCGTAGAAGGCCGTCTGGTGGGCGATGAGGAAGAAGAGGAACACGGGCACGAGCGACTCGACGCCGACGAACGCGCCGGGCGCGAAGCCGTGCTCGATGCCGACCAGCAGCTCGTGGCCGATCGTCGCCACGGTGGCCGCCATGAAGCCCGCGGGCGAGGAGAAGAGGCTCGCCGGCACGATGACGAGCGCGTAGATGAGGTGGAACAGGCCGACCGACTGGCCCGACGCCGAGAAGCCGATGCCGAACGTGATGGCGAGCAGATCGATGGCCGTCTGGGCATAGAAGAACGGGATCGGCAGGAGGCGGAGGGGGCGGACGGCGAGCCCGACGAGCGAGGTGAGCGCCAGGCTCCCGCAGACGGCGAAGACGCCGATCAGATTGATCGACGCGAGCCCGAGCGGCGCGATGACGGTCGCGAAAGCCGCGACGGCGGCGGCGGCCCGCAGGCGCGTGAGGCAGAGCCAGCGGTTGAACGCCGCGAGGTCGCTCGTGCTGGATTCGCCCGCAGCAGGGCCGTCGCTGGGCGTCCCCATCGTCGCCGGGTACAGCAACGACGATGCCATGGCCTACGGCTTTTCATGCAGCCGTTACGCGGGAGCAGAGCGTCGAAAATCTGCCGGGTGACGCAGGGGCACCAGGCGTTTGCCTTGCGAAGCTGCATCCGGTGGGCCGACGTGATATGGGGGGGCCTTCCGTGACGCCTCCGAAGAAGCCCGGTCGCTCGCGCCGCGCGCGCACTGCCCGCGCCCGAAAGACACGGGCGCCAGCGGTGACCGCCGCCGAGGCGGCCCCGGCGGCCGAGGAGCCCGCGTCCGAGCCACCGGCGAGCACCGCCGTCGAGCCGATATTCGCGGCGCGGGTGCCGCCGCCGCGAGCACCGGCACCGCTCCCGAGCCCCCGCCGCGCCGTGTTCTTCGACGTCGAGAACACCAGCCGCGCCGAGCACATCACCCGCGTGCTCGCGCACCTCGAGCTCGACTGGATGCACCATGCCACCGAGCTGGTCGCGGTCGGCAACTGGCGCGTCATCGGGCACGACACCGCGCGTCTCCTGGCCAGCCGCGGCGCACACCTCGTGCACAGCGCGCCATCGGTCGGCGTGCGCGACTGGAGCGACCTTCGCATCGCGGTGGCGGCCGGCGCGTGGCTCGCCGCGGCCCGGCCCGGCGACCTGCTCGAGATCGTGACCGACGACCAGGCGTTCGACGCGGTGGGCGACGTGGCGGCGAGCCTCGGGGTCACGTTCCGGCGGCTCTCGTACCGGGCGCTCGCGGGCATGGGGGAGGTGCCGCGCGTAGAGCCTGCGCGCGAGCGGCCGTCGCGGCGGCGGCGCCGCGGCAGCCGGCGTGGCGGTGGGCCGCGCCCGGCGGCCGTGCCGGTCGAGGCGCCCGGACCGAACGGCGGCGCTCCCGCCGAGCCGCATACGGCGCCGCACGACGAGCTCCTCGCCGTCGCCCGCGAGCTCGTCGCCGCCTCGCCCGAGCGGGCGGTGAGCATCGACGCCCTCTCCAACGCCCTCAAGGAGCGCGGCTTCCGCCGCACGCCCGGCTCGCCGCGTCTGGTGACGCGTCTGCGGCGGATCAAGGAGCTCGAGGTCAACCGCCAGGGCACCGTCCGTCTCCTCGAGGCGGGTGCCGAGGAGCCCGCTGCCGCGGAACCATCAGGCTCGGCGCCGCACGCCGCGCAGCCCGAGCACGCCGCGGAAGGAGCCCCGACCGAGGGCGAGGCGGCCGCCGCTCCCGCGCGCCGCCGTCGTCGCCGCCGTGGCGGGCGCCGCCGCCGCGGCCGCGGCAGCGCTCAACCCGCCGCCACAACTCCCGAGTAGGAGGCTCCCCGCAAGCCGCGCTACGCCATCCCCAGCCGCTCGCGACCCTCCGGCGAGATCATTTGCGGATTCCACGGCGGATCCCAGACGATCTCGACGTCGGCCTCCTCCACCCCGGGCAGGGCGAGCAGCTTCTGCCGGGCGTCGGCACCGATGAAGTTGCCCATGCCGCAGCCCGGCGCGGTGAGCGTCATGCGCACGTCCACCCGGTTGCCGCCCGAGGCGCTCGGCGTGACCCGCATGTCGTACACGAGCCCGAGGTCGACGATGTTCACCGGGATCTCCGGGTCGTAGCAGGTCCTCAGGACGTCCCAGACCTGGTGCTCGAGGTCGGGCGCGTCCGCGGCCGCTTCGGCCGGCGCCGCCACGGGCTCCTTGCCGAGCGCGTCGGCGTCCTCGCCCGCGATGCGGAAGAGGCCGCCGTAGGCGGCGGCCTGCACCGTGTACGATCCGCCGAGCGACTGCGTGATCACCACGTCCGTGCCCTTCTCGAGCGTCACCGTGTGGCCGAAGGGAATCTGTACGGCCTCGCAGTCACGCGCGAGCTCGATTCGCTCCATGTGGACTCCTCCCGTCGCATTGTGGAACGATGCTCCAAGCAGCGCAAGGCGAAGGCGGGCGCGCTCCCTCGAGGCTCCAGGTGAAGCTTCTTGTACGCCGCCGCAGCCTTGATAGACACTGGCGGCGCGCATGACCGTGCCCGTGGCGCTGGCCGTGGTCGGCATCTGCCTCGCGGCGCTCGCCCTCCTGACGGCTCCGCAAGCCTCGAGACTCCTCCGCCCCGGCACCCCGCCGCCGAGACCGCGTCGCGTCTGGGTGACCCTTCTCGCCGCGCGCGAGATCGGGACGGGCGGCGCCGCGGCGGCGGCCGCGTGGGCGGCGCTGGCCAGCGGCAGGATGCCGGCATGGGCCGCGGCGGCGGCCGCCGGGGCGGCCGCCTACCTCGTCGCCGAGACGGTCGCGCCGGCGCTCGGACTCGCCATGCCCGCCGGGCTCGCCGACTGGCTTGGCGACGGCATCGACCGCCTGCTCGCCCCCCTTCGCCGGCCGCTCGAGCGCCCCGCCGTCCTGCTCGCGACCTGGCTCGCCGGCGAGCGCGGGCTCGCGCCCGCGAGCGTGCTCCGCTTCGCGGCGGACGGCGCGGTGGAGGAAGACGAGGAAGCGGCGCTCGACGCTCTCGGCCGCGAGCTGCTCGGCCGCCTGCGCGACTTCCAGCAGCGCCCCGTGCGCGCCGTCATGACGCCGCGGCTCCGCATCGTCGCCCTGCCGGTCGACCTGCCCGGGCCCGCGCTCCTCGCCACGCTGTACGAGCACCGCTTCTCGCGTCTGCCCGTATACCGCGGCGACCGCGACAACGTGATCGGCGTGCTCTACGCCAAGGACCTCTGCGGGCTCGACGTCAAGGCGCCCGGCTTTCGTCTGGAGCCGCTCCTCCGCCCGCCTACCTTCGTGCCGGTCAGCATGCGGGCGGGTGACGTCTTCCGCGAGCTCCGCCGGAAGGTGCATCTCGCGCTGGTGGTCGACGAGTACGGGGGGATCGCGGGCCTGGTCACCATGGAGGATCTCCTCGGCGAGCTCTTCGGCGACGTCGCCGACGAGTACCGGGAAGCCCGCGCGCGATGACCGCCCTCCTGGTCGCCCTCCCGTCCTTGCTCGCCGTGCGCGCGCTGGCCGCGGCGGGCGAGGTCCTCGTGGCGAGCGGGCCGCGCCGCCCGTCGCCGGTCGGCGACGCGACGCTCGCCTCGGCCGCCCGCGCCGTCGCATCCGTGGCCGGTGGCGCGGCCGTCGGAATCGCCGCGGCGCTCGTCTGGGCCTATGCCCGCCGCGGCGCCGTGCCGGTGGCGCTGGCGCTCTTCGTGCCGGCGGCGCTCGTCCTCTCCGATCTCCTGCCGCGGGGCCTCGCGCCGGGCCTGCCCGCCCACTGGCAGCGCCGCACGGAGCGCACGCTCGCCGCCCTCGCCGTCGTCCTCTGGCCGCTCGTCATCCTCCAGCGCGCGCTGGGCGCGCTCCTCGTCGGAGCCGGCCCCGGCGGACCGCTCGTGATGCTGCGGCAGCTCGGTGCCTGGCTGGCGGTGCGTCCCCAGCGCGGGGCGCTCGACGTCTCGGAGGCAGGCCTGGTGGCGCGCATCGCCCGCTTCGCCGCCAAGACCGTGCGCGACGCGCTCGTGCCGCACGTCGACGTCTGCGCCGTGCCCGACACGGCCCGCGTCGGCGACGTCGTGGCGCTCGTGCGCGAGCGCGGCTTCTCGCGCCTGCCCGTCTTCCACGAGCGGCTGTTCAACACGATCGGCACCGTGTCGAGCTTCGACCTGCTCGGCGTCGATCCGGCGCTGCCGGTCACGGCGGTGATGCACGAGCCCTTCTTCGTGCCGGAGACGAAGCCGCTCCCCGAGCTGCTGGCGACGTTGCAGGCCGAACGGCGCCACCTCGCGCTCGTCGTCGACGAGTACGGCGGCTTCGTCGGACTGGTCACGGTCGAGGACCTGGTCGAGGAGATTGTCGGCGAGATCGAGGACGAATATGATGTGCGTCGCGAGCTCTACCGGCGAGTGGCGCCGGGCGTCTTCGTGGTGAGCGCGCGCGCTCCGGTGGCCGACCTGAACGAGCGTTTCGGCTGGAACCTGCCCGTCGGCGACTACGAGACCGTCGGCGGGCTGCTCCTCGACCGCCTCGGGCGTGTGCCGAAGCCGGGCGACGGGGTGCGCGCCGGGCGCGTCCGCCTCGAGGTCACGCGGGCGAGCGCGCGTGCCGTGCTCGAGCTGCGGGTGGCGGTCGGCTGACATGGAGCGGAGGCAGCTCGCCGACCTGCTCACCGCCGTGCGGGCGGGGGACACCTCGGTGGACGAGGCGCTCGCCCGGCTGCGCGAGCTGCCCTACGAGGATCTCGGGTTCGCGCGCGTCGACCACCACCGCGGCCTGCGCAACGGGTTCGCGGAGGCGATCCTCGGCGAGGGGAAGACGCCCGAGCAGGTGATCGCGATCGCCGAGCGCATGGTCGCGGCGGGGACCAACGTGCTGGTGACACGCCTCGAGCCCGACCCGGCCGCGCGCCTGCGCACCGCGCTCCCGGGCTTCGAGTACCACTCGCTGCCGCGGCTCGCCGTGCATCGCACGCGAGCCGTGGAGCCCGAGGGGGGCACCGTGCTCGTGGTCACGGCGGGGACGGCGGACCTGCCGGTGGCGGAGGAGGCGGCGATCACCGCGGAGCTGATGGGGAACCGCGTCGAGCGGCTCTACGATGCCGGCGTGGCCGGCATCCATCGCCTGCTCGACCGCCGGGTGCGGCTGTGGGAGGCGGCGGTGCTGATCGTCGTCGCGGGCATGGAGGGCGCGCTCCCGAGCGTCGTCGGCGGCCTCGTCGACCGCCCGGTCATCGCCGTGCCCACGAGCGTCGGCTACGGCGCGCACCTCGGCGGACTCGCCGCGCTCCTCGGCATGCTGAACACGTGTGCCGCGGGCGTCGTCGTCGTGAACATCGACAACGGGTTCGGCGCGGCCGCGGCGGCGACGCGTATCAACAGAAGAGACGCGCCGTAGCGGCGCGTCGGTCCTCTCCCGTGGCCGACATCACCTCCGGGCGCACGCGCCGCATGCTGTCGGTCGGGCGGCTCACGACCTCGGTCGGCGGCAGCTACCTCTGGCAGGCGATCAAGCGCCCGTTCCAGTCGGCGTCGCGCCACGAGCGGACCCTGCTCGAGACGCACATCCGGAACGCCCAGCGGGTGGTCGCCCGCTCGAAGGAGCTGCGCGGCGCCTTCATGAAGCTCGCGCAGATGCTGAGCATGCGGAGCGACCTCCTACCGGCAGAGGCGCTCGAGGTCCTGTCCGTGGTCCAATCGTCGGTGCCGCCGATGCCCTGGGCCCGCATCCGCAGGGTGCTGGCTGCCGAGCTCGGCGCCCCACCCGAAGAACGCTTCCGCCGCTTCGAGCGCGAGGCGTTCGCGGCCGCGTCGCTCGGCCAGGTGCACCGTGCGGAGCTCGCACGCGGGCAGCGGGTCGCGGTCAAGGTGCAGTATCCCGGCGTCGCCGCCACCGTGCAGCAGGATCTCAAGAACGTGAAGGCGCTCCTGCGGGTCTTCACCGCCATGGCGCGCGACCTCGCGCGCCAGGACGTCGACACCGGCGAGGTCGCCGCGGAGCTCGAGGCGCGGCTCCGCGAGGAGCTGGACTACCTGAACGAGGCGGCGAATCTCGAGCGCTTCCGCCGCCTGCTCGCCGACGACCCCGAGGTGGTGATCCCGCGCGTCCACCCGAAGCTCACCACCCGGCGGGTGCTGACGATGGAGTACCTCGAGGGCTACCCGATCCAGGACATCATGGCGCCGGGCGTGGACCAGGCCCTCAAGGACTGGGTGGCCGAGAAGCTCTTCCGGCTCCTCTGGCGCCAGGTCCTCGAGCTCGGGGCGCTGCACACCGACCCGCATCCGGGGAACTACCTCGTCACCCACCATCCCCGTCTCGGCCTCCTCGACTTCGGCAGCGTGCGGCTGTTTGAGCCGGACATCCGCAGCGGCTACCTCCGCCTGGCCGAGGCCCTCCTCGCGCACGACGACGCCGGGATCGCCGCCGCCTGCGCGGCGCTCGGCTTCATCGGCCCGCACGACGATCCGGGCCCGATGGTGAAGATCATGCACGTCGCGTGCGAGCCGCTCGAGCGCGACCTGCGCTTCGATCCGCGCGACTACGACCTCCTCGCGCGGGGTGCGCAGATGGCGGAGATCGCGCTCGCGCATCGCATCTTCCGCGCTCCCGGACACCGCGTCTTCCTCCTGCGCGCGCTCGTCGGCCTCGACGCCTATCTCAAGGCGTTCGGCACGGTACGCAACTGGCACCGGCTCTTCCGGGAGATCGTCGAGCGTGCTAACGGACACGCATGAGCGTGAGCGAAGGATACTGATGAGGCGCTGGTTCGCGCTCTCGGCCATCGGCCGCGACCGCCCGGGCATCGTCGCCGACCTCGCCGAGCTGATCTACGAGTGCGACTGCAACCTCGAGGACTCGAGCATGACCATCCTCGGGTCCGAGTTCGCGGTGCTGCTGCTCCTCTCGTGCGAGGGGGAGGACGTCGAGCGGCGGCTCACCGCCGGCTGCAAGCGGCTCGAGTGGGAGAGGCGGCTCACCGTCTTCTTCCGCCCGCTCGAGGGCGACGGCCCGCCGCGCCCGGCCGGGGTGCCCGGCAGCCCGATGGAGTGCGCCGTGACGGGCGTCGACAAGGCAGGGATCGTGGCCCGCGTCGCTCGGGTGCTGGCGGGCCACGGTGTCAACATCACGGCGCTCAACACCCAGTCCCGGCCCGAGCCGGAGACGGGGACGCCGATCTACACGATGCGCATCCAGATGATCGTGCCGCGCGCCGTCGACCGCCAGGCGCTGCGCGCGGAGCTCGAGCGCGTGGCCGCCGACCTGCGCGTCGAGCTGACGCTCGCCGAGACCGCAGCGGGGTAGCGTAGCCGGTCGGCGCCGCGTCCCGGGCGCCGCCGAGCCGGCGGGTTTCGCTTCAGTAGCGGAGCACCAACTCGAGGTCGCCGTAGTTCGCGTCGGCCCCGCTTCACCACCCCCCTGCCCGAAAGCATGCCCGTAGTGCGCGTACGCCGTCAGCCGCGTGAGCAGCGTCGCGCTCGCCGAGGGTCAAGGCGATCCGGTCGCGCCACCCGCTGGCGTCGTCTGCGCCGCGGGCGACGCCCGCCGCGAAAAGACCGAGGCCCAGTACGCGGGCGATTCCTCCTCGCATTCAGCGCTGGACAACGACCGGCAGCGGGGAGTCTCGCTGCATCGGTCGGGGTCCGGTCCGGACCGCCGACCGCACGAGCCGCGCCCGCCCGCCGTCGCCCGCCCAGGTGAGCCCCCAGCCCCTGCTCACCGCCAGCACGAGCGTCATGCCCCATACGCAGACGGCCGAGAGCGCCAGGAGGCCGGTCGCATAGGTACCCGTGATGTCCTTGAGCATGCCCAGGATGGACGGGAGGAGGAAGCCCCCGAGGCCTCCTGCGGCGCCGACCAAGCCGGTGATCACCCCGATCTCCCTTTGAAAGCGCAGCGGCACGAGCTGGAAGACGGAACCGTTGCCCGCGCCGAGCAGAGCGAGCGCGGCGAAGAAGAGCGCCGTCGCGAGCCAGAGGGGAGGCAGGCTCGCAACGCCGAGGAGAAGCAGGGCCACGGCAGCGTAGAGTACCGTCAGCACGCGGATGCCGCCCTGGCGGTCGGCGAGCAGCCCGCCGATCGGCCGCATGAAGCTGCCCGCGAACACGCAGAGCGCGGTGAGGTCGCCAGCGGCGACCTTGCCCACCCCGTACTGGTCGTGGAAGAAGATGCCGAGAAAGCTCGCCAGGCCGACGAAGCCGCCGAAGGTGATGCCGTAGAAGAGGCAGAACCAGAGCGTGTCGAGCTCCCTCAGCAGGGCGGCGTAGTCGCGGAAGCGCCTCGGCGCCGGCTGGCTCGAGCTGTCCCGGGCGCAGAGGAAGAAGACGACGGCCGCGACCGCCATCGGCACCGTCGCGAGCCCCATCGCCGCGCGCCAACCGAACGCCGCGGCCAGCCGCGGCATGAAGAGCGCGGCGAGCACGGTGCCCGAGTTCCCCGCACCCGCGATCCCCATGGCGAGGCCCTGGTGCTCCGGCGGATACCAGCGTGAGACGAGCGGCAGCGCAACGGCGAAGCTCGCGCCCGGCACGCCGAGCAGCACGGCGACCGTGAAGAGACGCCCGAGGGAATCGGCGAAGAGCCAGCCGAGGAGCAGCGGCACGAAGGTCAGGGCGATGCCGACGAGCCCCGTGCGGCGCGGGCCGAGGTGGTCGGTGAGCCCGCCCATCACGACGCGAAAGATCGACCCCCCGAGCAGCGGGGTCGCGACCAGGATGCCCTTCCACGTCGCGTCGAGCCTGAAGTCCTCGGCGATGAAGTTGCCGAGCGGCCCGAGTAGCGACCAGACGCAGAAGCTCAGGTCGAAGTAGAGGAAGGCGGCGACGAGCGTGGGCCAGTGACCGGCCTGCTTGAACGCCCTCAAGCTCATGACGCCGCCACTCGCACGGCCGTGAGACCCCGCCGCGGCGGGCCGAACAGCACCCGGCCGGTCCGCGCGTCGAAGGCCGCGCGGTGACAGGGGCACTCGAAGCGCGCGCGCTCGGCCGACCAGAGCACGGGGCAGCCGAGGTGGGGGCAGCGCCGGTCGAACGCCACCACGGAGCGGGGATCGAGCCGGACCACGAGGATCTCGCGCCGATCGTCGGAGGACCCTAGCGTGCGGGCCTCGCCCGGAGGCAGCTCGACACCGTCAGGGAGATGGATCGCCTCGAGCGGCCCGGGCTCGGAGAGCCGCTGCCCGATCCATTCGCCGCCCAGGGCGAGCACTGCGGTTGCCCCGGCGGCTTTGAGGAAGCGCCGGCGATCGAGGCGACGCTCGTCCGCCAGCGCAACGGGGAAAGGGTCTCGCTTCTTCAACACAGCGCCTCCTCGAGATGCTGCTCGGCGGGCGTGCGCGGCGGCCGCTCCGTCGGGGTGACCGCGAGTACCCGGGTGTGGGCGGGTACCATCAGGTGGTTCTTCGTGCGCACGACCTCGTCGCCGAACTCGAAGACGTTGAGCGACCGCGCCGAGCGCAGGTCCTCGACCTCTTCGCGGGTGCCGAAGAACAGCGCGCCCGACGGGCAGACGGTGGCGCACATGGGCTTCAAGTCCACGGAGGTCCGGTCGTAGCAGAGGTCGCACTTCATCATGAGGTCGCGCGCGGCGTGGAGCTCCGGCACGCCGAAGGGGCAGGCGAGCACGCAGTTGCCGCACCCGATGCACCGCTCGGCCATCGCCGTGAGGACGACGCCGTCGGGGTCGACCTTGATGGCGTCGGCCGGGCAGACGCTCGCGCACGCCGGGTCCTCGCAGTGCATGCACACCGTGGGCGCGGTCTGCACCGACGTCGCGCGCTCGAGGAAGTCGAGGTGGATCATGGTGTGGCCACCGTGGCCGGGGCACTCGCTGCACGCCTCCTCGCAGGCCCGGCAGCCGATGCAGCGGTTCGGGTCGATGAAGAGCTCGCCGGTCAATCGATGTCCTTCGCTCACGCTCACGCGATGTCCTTCGCTCACGCTCACGCGGGCAGCCTTTCGATCCGCACGGCGGCCACCTTGAACTCGGGGATGCCCGCGATCGGGTCGTAGGCGCGGAGCGTCAGGCGGTTGGCCGAGCGCTCGCCCGGCCAGTGGTAGGGGATGAAGACCGTGTCGGGGCGGATCGTCGCCACGACGTGCGCCGCGAGGTCGAGATGACCGCGCCGGCTCGAGACGCGGACCCGGTCGCCGTCGCACACGCCGAGCCGCCCGGCGAGCTTCGGGTGCAACTCGACCTTCGGCTCGGGGTACTGGTCAACGAGCGGCCCGATGCGTCGGGTCTGCGTGCCGGAGAGAAACTGAGAGACCACGCGACCCGTGGTGAGGATGATCGGATAGTCGGCGTCGACGTCCTCGGCCGGCGGGCGGTACTCGACGGCGTGGAAGCGGGCGCGGCCGTCGGGATGGTGGAAGCGCCCCCCTTCAAAGAGGCGCGGCGTCCCAGGGTGGTCGGCGTCCGGGCAGGGCCAGAAGACGCCCATCTGCCGCTCGATCTTCTCGTAGGTGATGCCGGAGTAGTCGGCCACGCCGCCGCGCGACACCCGGGTGAGCTCGGCGAAGATGTGGGAGGGCGAGTGGAAGTCGAACTGATGGCCCTTTCCGAGCCTGCGGGCCAGGTCGCAGATGATCCGCCAGTCGGCGCGGGCCTCCCCGGGCGGGTCGACCGCCTTGCGGATGCGGATCACTCGCCCCTCGGTGCTCGTGACAGTGCCCTCGTCCTCCTCGTGCAGCGAGCCCGGGAGGACCAGGTCCGCGTGGCGCGCCGTCTCCGAGAGGAAGAAGTCGATGGCGACGAAGAAGTCGAGCCGCTCGAGGGCCTCCTGCGTGAACGTGGCGTCCGGCAGGGAGACCAGCGGGTTGAAGCAGATGGAGACGAGGCCGCGGATCTCCCCGCGGTGGATCATCTCCACGATCTCGGGGGCGGTCGCCCCCTTGCCGGGCAGCGCGCTCTCGGCGACGCTCCAGGCCGCGGCCACCTCGGCCCGGTGCGCCGGGTTCTCGATGTCGCGCGCCCCCGGGAGCTGATTGCAGCGCTGGCCCTGCTCGCGTGCCCCCTGGCCGTTGCCCTGCCCGGTGATCGTCGCGTAGCCCGAGCCCGGCTTGCCGATCTTGCCGGTGGCGAGCACGAGGTTGATGCAGGCCAGCACGTTCTCGACGCCCTTGGTGTGGTGCTCGATGCCGCGCGCGTGGAGCAGCATGGTGCGCGGCGCCTGCACCCACAGCTCGGCCGCCTCGACGATGCGTCGCGCGGGGATGCCCACCAGCTGCTCCACGGTCTCGGGCGCGTAGCGTTCGACGAGGGCTCGCACCTCGTCGAAGCCCGTCGTGTGCCGCTCGACGAAGTCGTGGTCCACGCCGCCGAGCCGGATGACCGCGTGCAGGATGGCGTTCATCAGCGCCGAGTCTCGCCCGGGGCGCACCGGCAGGTAGAGGTCGGCGGTGCGGGCGATGGGGGTGAGGCGCGGGTCGACGACGACGAGCTTCGCGCCCCGGTCGCGCGCCCGCCAGATGTAGTCGGTGGTGATGGGGCTGCACTCCGAGACGTTCGAGCCGAGCACCATCACGAGGTCGGTGCTCACGATGTCGGCCCACGGGTTGGCCGCACGGTCGATGCCGAAGGCCCGCAGGTTGCCGGCCCCCGCGGCGACCATGCAGAGGCGCCCGTTGTAGTCGATGTGCCGCGTGCCGACCGCGAGGCGCGCGAACTTGCCCATCAGGTACGCCTTCTCGTTGGTGAGCGACGCACCGGAGAGCACGGCGACGCTGTCCCGCCCGTAGCGGGCCTGGAGGCGCCCGACGCGCTCGGCGACGAGGTCGAGGGCCTCGTCCCACGGGATGCGGCCGAAGCCGCGGCCGGTGCGCACGAGCGGGTGGAGCAGGCGGTCGGGGTGGTTGTTCTGGAGATAGCGCTTGATGCCCTTCGGGCAGAGCTTCCCCTGGTTGAACGGGAACTCCTCCCAGGGCTCGATGCCGACCACGCGCTCGTCCTTCACGAGCAGCGTGACGCCGCACTGCTGACCGCAGAAGCAGCAGTGCGTGTTGACCTTCCTGTCGGGCGCGGCACGGGCGGCGAAGCCGCCGGGTGGCTCGTAGCTGAGGTGGGGGCCGAAGGCGTCGGCGAGCGCCTCGGCCGGAGCGGGGAGACGCGCCATCCCTACGCCGCCTCCGGGCGGGCCGCCGACGCCGCGGGCCGCGGCTGGAACTGCGCGCCGAGGAGCTCGGCCTGTGCGGTCGCCACCTGGCGGCGCCGGCAGGCCGGGCACCGGCGCTGATGGCGGGCGAAGCGGAAGCCGCGCGCAGCCAGGAGCCGCTCGACGGCATCGCGCTGGGCGACGGGCGCCAGCGGCGCGCCGCAGCCGATGCAGCCCGCCCGGAGAGCTCCCGGTGCGCGTACGAGCTGTGCGCCCACGTGAAGCGGGCGGATCAGGAGGTGCGCGAGCTTCGTGAACGGGAGCGCCAGGAGGAGCGCGACGACCGAGACCTCGTGCACGAGCGCGGCGGCCCGGAAGAGCCCGGGCAAGCCGCTCCGGCCGGCGGCGGGCAACGCGAGTCCGCTGAGGGCCACTGCTAGGAGGAGGAGCAACGGGGCCAGGTGGAAGCCGGCGGTCTCGTGCGCCCCGCCGCGCGCCCGCAGGCGGACCAGGAGGAAGTACGTCGCTCCGAGTGCGACGGCGACCGCCGCCAGGGAGAGCCCGTGAAACACGAGCCAGCCTACGACCCCTTCGGGGGCGAAGCGGACGACCGGTACGGCGACCAGGATCGCGCGGTAGGAGCGGCCGCCGTCGGCCTCGAAGCGGAGCCAGCCCCAGACGAGCGGCAGCGTGATCGCGAAGCTGACGAGCGTGCCGACAGAGAGGAGCAGGTGGGCGAGCCAACGTACCCGGGAGCGCCGGGCGATGAAGCGTTGCGCCGCGAGGTCGCGTCCCGCCGCGCCGAGCAGCCGGCGGAGCTCGCGCGGGCGGCGTACGGCCTCGAGCAGCGCCCGGGCGTAGAAGGCCGACGGCGGGCGGCGCCAGAAGGCGCTCGTCCGGTAAACGGTCACGAAGCAGGCGGCCACGGTGGCCGCGAGGTAGCCGAGCAGGGCCGCGTCGAGATGTGCGAGGCCGGACGAGCCGCCGTAGACGGCCGCGAGGAGCAGCGCCGTGGCCAGGGCCGCGTCCCGAAGCGGAAGCCAGCGGCTCACTGCGTCCTCGCGCGCGCGACCCGCTGCTTTGGAAAGAAGCGGGCGAGGTACTCGAGGACCTCCGGCAGGTCCGAGAGCGGCACGTTCTCCATGATCCGCTGCCCGGGACGGGGCTCGGGGCCGCTCCGCCCGCCGACCCACACGTCCACCGCCTCCACCACCTTGTTGTTCACGCGCACCTTTGTGCCCTCGAAGCCGATATCGGCGAGCTGATGGTTCCCGCAGCCGGCGGGACACCCCGACCAGTGCATGCGCAGCGGCTCCTTGCGATCCGCGAGCCTGGCGGCCAGCGCACGGGTCATGGGCAGCGCCCGCGCCTTCGTGTCGATGAGCGCGAGATCGCAGAAGTCGATGCCCGTGCAGACCACGAACCCCCGCAGGATCTCCGGCGGGTTGTAGGGCAGCTCCTTGAGGAGCGGCTCCTGCGTGAGCTCGCGCAGGCCTGGGTCACTGATGTTCGGGATGATCAGGTTCTGCTCCGTGGTGAAGCGCACCTCACCGCTGCCGTAGGTCTCCGCGAGGCGGGCCACCTCGGCGAGCTGCACCGCGGTCACGCGCCCGCCGGGGACGACCACGCCGACGAAGCTGCGCCCGTCCTTCTGCCGGTAGATGCCGACGTGGTCGGTCCGGTTCGGGCCGCGCGCGTCCTCGCCGGCGGGCTCGAGCGACCGCCCGCAGGCCTCCTCGACGGCCGCCCGCACGCGTGCGACCCCCCAATCGTCGACCAGGAACGCGAAGCGGCTGCGGTTCCGCGCCTCGCGCGGGCCCTGGTCCCGGAACACCCGGACGATGGCCGCCGCAACCTCCGCCGCGGCCGCGGGCTCGACGAAGACGTCGAGCGGGTCGGCGCGGCGATAGCCGCCCGAGCCCATCTTCCCGCCCACGAGCACGTTCAGGCCGACCCGCTCGCCCTTCCGCGCGGGCACCATGGCGACGTCCTGGCTCTCCGCGCCGACGCAGTTCTCGGGGCAGCCCGTGATGGCAACGTTGAACTTGCGGGGGAGGTTCGTGTAGGCACGGCTCCCGACGAAGAGCCGGGTGAACTCGCGCGCTGCCGGCGACGCGTCGAACAGCTCGCGCGGCGTGAGGCCGGCCACCGGGCAGCCGATCACGTTGCGAACGTTGTCCATGCCGGTCTGGAGGGAGGTCAAGCCGACGGCCTCGAGCTGCGCGAACACCGCGGGGATTCCGTCGATGCGGACGCTGCGGAGCTGGACCTGCTGGCGGGTGGTGATGTCCGCGAAGCCGGCGCCCAGCTCCTGCGTGATCTCCGCCAGCGTGTGCACCTGCTGTGCAGTCGCGATCCCGTTCGTGATGCGGATGCGCATCATGAAGAAGCCGGGCGTGTGCTTGCGGAAGAAGACGCCGTACCACTTCATGAGCGCCTTGTCCCGCTCGCTGATCGAGTCGGGGCCCTCCCGGCTGTAGCGCTCGATCTCGGGCAGGACGTCGAGCCCGTCCTTCTCCCGCTTGAAGTCCTCGATACGGTTCATCGTCCCGTCCCTGCCTTCGGCATCGCACGTGCTTCTGGGAGGTCGCGAGATCGCTGATGGCGTGCTCGCGCCGACCCCCGAGAGAGGAAAAAGCAACGTGAGTGCCCGCAGGGCCGAGCCCCAATCGCCGTCGCCGTATCCGGCGTGCCAAATCTCCGACATCGTCGTGATGCTCAAGAGCGGAGCAGCGGGCTGCTCGCTCAGGCGGCACGCGGCGCGGCCGCTTCGTATTCGTTCCGGCAATGCTACGCGTGGCAGTTCGTAATGGGAGGAGTTCGCGCATGCTCGAGACAAGGCCGCTGCTCATCTTCAAGACCATCGTCGACGTCGGCAGCTTCACGCGTGCCGGGGTGCGGCTCGGCCTGAGCCAGCCGGCGATCAGCCAGCACATCCGGGCGCTCGAGCGGGAGGTCGGGGCGCCGCTCCTCGTGCGGCTCGGAAAGAGCGCCAAGCCGACGCCGCAGGGCGAGATGCTGCTCCACTACGCCCGCCACGTGCTCGGCAAGATCGAGGAGGTCGAGCGCCTGCTCGCCGAGGCGGCCGACGGCCGGACGGGCGTGCTGCGCATCGGCGCCGGCGGCGCCGCGTGCCAGCATCTCTTGCCGGGCGTGCTGCGCGAGTTCCGCAGCCGGTTCCCGAAGGTCGACCTGCACGTCCGCAGCGGCTACACCCAGCTCACCCTCGGCCGGGTGCTCGACGGCGACCTCGATGTCGGGCTGGTGACGCTGCCGCTCAGGGCCCCGCAGGTACGCGTCACCGAGGTGGGCCGGGACGAGCTGGTCGTCATCGTGCCCCCCCAACACCCGTGGGCGGCCCGGCGGCGGGTCCCGGCCGGCGAACTTGCCGGAAAGCCGCTCGTGCTCTACGAGCGGCAGAGCCAGGCGACCGACCTGATCATGCGCGCGCTGCTCGAGCAGGGCGTCTTTCCGCGCATCACGATGGAGATCGATCAGATGGACGCCGTGAAGGAGATGGTGCGGCTCGGGCTCGGCTTGGCCGTGGTCCCGGAGTGGGCCGTGCGGCGCGAGGTGGGCGCCGGCGCGCTCCATGCCGTGTCGCTGGGTAAGGCGGGGCTGTGGCGCGCGTGGGGCCTCGCCTGCCTGGAGCAGCTGCTGCCGTCCCCGTCGCTGCGCGCGTTCGTCCGTCTTTGCACCGAGCACCTGCCGCGCGCACTGGCGGCGTGACCGCGTCCGCCCGCACGGCTTAGCAGACTTTCCGCTTGACGCCGCGATCGGCTCGCCAGTAGTGAGCGGGCGAAAGGGAGGCCTCGCTCGAGCTCGCATGACCGTCCTCGTCCTCTTCTGGCTCAACGTCCTCCTGCTCTCGTTCTTCGCCTCCCTGACGCTGCAGCCCCGGCTGCTCGGCTTCGCCAAGGGCGGGAAGTGGTACCTCACCTGGTTCGCCGTCGGCCTGATCACGCTGATGGACGAGCTGACGTCGGTGTTCTACGCCCCCGCCGAGGCGCACCGCTTCATCGGCACGCAGGCCATCTTCTTCATCGCGGCCACGTCGCTGCTCATGCGCGTGCTCTCGACCCGCATGGTCGAGATCGCGCAGATCCTCGAGCTGCACGACATCCGTGGCGGGGGCGTCTACTCGTTCTCCTACTTCGTGCTCGGGCCCGTCGCCTCGTTCGTCGCGGTCGCGTCGATCATGGTGTCCTACATCCTGACGGCGTGCATCTCGACGGTGAGCGCCGTGATCAACGGCACCGCGTTCCTCCCGCTCGGGCCCGCGACCGAGTACGGGCTCATCCTGGGCGTCATCTGGGCCATCGCCGGCCTCAACATCCTCGGCATCCGCGAGAATGCGCGCGTGACCTTCGGCATCTTCGTGGTCGCGGCCTTCGTGCTCGTGAACCTGATCGCGCTCGGCTTCCTGCACCTCGCGCCCGGGAGCCCGCCGATCATGCTCGGCAGCGCGCAGAACGTGATCGGCTCGGTGACGGGGGCGGGGCTGCCCCACGCCGTCGCGGTGGTCACCGTGGGCGTGGCGAGCTGCATCCTCGCGTACTCCGGCATCGAGTCGGTCATCCAGACCGCCGGTCTGGTCGACAGCTGGCGTGACGTCGCCCGGGCGTACTGGTTCCTCGCGCTGACCGTCGGCATCGCGACGCCGCTCATGTCGGCCCTGGCGCTGTCGGCACCGATCGACCTCGCGGCCCACGAGGGCGACCTCATCACCTACTGGGCGACAGTCGTCGGCAACGTGCCCTTCGGCGTGGTGGTGGGGCTGGTGGGCAGCGTGATCCTCGTCATGGCGGTGAACACCGCCTACGTCGCTTCGAGCGAGCTCCTGGAGCGCGTCGGGCACCGCTATCGCTTCGGCTGGCTCATCGCCACCAACCGCCGGGCGTCACTCTACCGCATCCACATCCTGAACGGCGCGCTCTACACGAGCATCATCCTGCTGACCGAGGGCTCGCAGGCGATCCTCGCCGAGATGTACGCCGTCAGCCTGCTCGCGAGCTTCTGCATCAACATCGGCTGCCTGCTCATCTACCGCTACTTCCAGGGGACGAAGGAGATCCGCGCCTACCACACGTCGCGCACCGGGACGCTGCTCCTCGAGCTCGTGCTTCTCGCCTGCTTCGTCTACCTCGCGGCGCACCGGCCGTACGGGACGGGCCTGTGGGCGGCCGTCGTGGGCGTCCTGCTCGCGGCCGGCATCCCGTTCTCGCGCCGCTACGGTCCCGAGGCGCAGGAGATCCGGCGCAGCGACTACCCGATGGAGATGCTGCTCGCGCTCGGCGAGGCCGACGGGCCGCTGCACGTCTGGTTCCGCCGTCCGGGAGAGGTGGACGCCGGGCAGCACGGGGCGGGGGCCGTCTTCGTCACGTTCTTCTCGCCGCGCCACACGATCCCGCCGAAGGTCGGGCCGAACCACTACCGCTTCCCCATCCAGGGCGGCAGCGTCTACCGGAGCATCACGGTGCTGCTGGCGCTCCTCGAGGAGGAGCTCGAGGGCTGCGACGTGACGGTGCACTTCGGCTGGCCGACCGCGTCCTGGCTCGACCGCATGGCGACCGGCGTGTTCGTCGCGAATCTCATGCGGCTCCCCCGCCTCTTCCCGACGCTCCGGTTCGCCATCGACTACCTGCCACCGTCGGGGACGCACCGCGACCGCCGGCAGACGATCTCCTCGCGGATTCTCCCCTTCGGGCCACGCCTCGGGATCCGGATGCGTCGCGGCAGCTAGATCAGCGAGGGGCTCCCCGCCCCTCGCCCCGGCGGGCGAAGCCCGCCGGGTCCTCACTCCCCGCTCGCTGCGCTCGGCCGCGCGCGCGGCGCGCGCGGAGATTCGGTCTCGGGTCGAGCTTGCGCCCGGGCCCAGGCGCCGCGCGATTGTGCAGGCGCTGCCCAACGATCGCGCATGAGTCGACCCGCGGCCCGCCCGGGGCGCGCCTCCGCTGAACCGCCGCCGTGGTTGGCGTTTTGCTTGAGGGGGGGTGAGCCCATGAAGCGGATCGACGCGATCATCAAGCCCTACAAGCTCGACGAGGTGAAGGAACGGCTGGCCAGCGTGGGGGTGCAGGGCCTGACGGTGAGCGAGGTGAAGGGCTTCGGCCGCCAGAGGGGCCACACGGAGCTCTACCGCGGGGCGGAGTACATCGTCGACTTCCTCCCCAAGGTGCAGATCACCGTGCTGGTCCCGGACGAGCGGGTTGCGGAAACCGTCGAGTCCATCGTCGAGAGTGCCCGCACCGGACGGATCGGGGACGGCAAGATCTTCATCACCGCGGTCGAGAATGTGGTCCGCATCCGCACCGGCGAGCGAGGAGCGGGAGCCGTTTAGGAAGACCAGGGCATGGCTGCGATCGTGCTTCATTTTCCGCGGCGTGCGCGGGCGCTGCCATGGTGGCGGCGGGTGATCGGCTGGATGCGCCACGGGCGGATGTCCGCGTGAGCGCCATGGTCGGGAAGGACGAGGACGCGTCGGTCGTCAGCGCACGCCTGAGGGACGCGGCGGAGCGGGGCGAGGCGCTCGAGCTCATCCTCGTTTTGCGCGGCACGGTGCGACCGGCGTGGGGGAAGGATCCCGGCCGCTGGCACCTCCGGGTGCGCGGGCAGCCCGTGTTCACCTTCCCGGCCGAATCCGTGATCGCCGCCACGCCGATCTGCCGCGGCACCGGCCGGGCGCCGCGCTAGGCGCCGGGCCCCCCCCTCAGCGTCTCGGGCCCCGCTGCCGCCGGCGCGGGGTCCGTTGCTTGGGCCCGGCTCCGTGGGCTTCCCGCGGCGGGCGTCGCTCGCGCGGCGGATGATGGACGGGGTGGACGAGCATGTCGTCCTCGGGCACCTCGAACGGCAGCTTGAAGCCGATGTAGCGCTCGATCGGCTCGAGCCCCTCGACGTAGTCCTCGCAGGCGAGGCTGATCGCCCGGCCCGAGGCGCCGGCGCGCGCGGTGCGGCCGACCCGATGGACGTAGTCCTCGGCATCGAGCGGCAGGTCGTAGTTGACGACGTGGGTGACGCCCTCGATGTGCAGCCCGCGCGAGGCGACGTCCGTCGCGACCAGGATCGGCAGCCGTCCTTCCTTGAAGTCGGTGAGGACTTTCAGGCGGCGGCGCTGGTCGACGTCGCCGGTGATCGCCGCGGCGGTCAAGCCGTTGGCCTCGAGGGTGCGGACCAGCCGCTCCGCGGAGCGCCGCATGTTCACGAAGACGAGCACCCGGGCGTCGGCCTCGCGGCGGAGGAGCCCGACGAGCAGCGGCATCTTCTCGTGCACCCCCACGTGGTAGACGAGGTGCTCGACCTTCTCGGCGGTCACCTGCTCGGGGGTCACCGACACGCGCACCGCGTCGTTCATGAAGACGTACGCCAGCTCCATCACGTCGTGGGTGAGCGTCGCCGAGAAGAGCATCGACTGGCGGCGGTCGTAGGGCGGGAGCTGACGCAGGAGGTAGCGCAGGTCCTTGATGAAACCCATGTCGAACATGCGGTCGGCCTCGTCGATGACGAGGATCTCCACGCTCCGGAGGTCGTAGACGCGCTGCTTGAAGTAGTCGATCAGCCGGCCGGGCGTGCCGATCAGCACGTCGACGCCCGCCTGCACGTCGGCGCGCTGCTTGCGGTAGTCGATGCCGCCGTACACGGCGTGAATCGTGAACGGCGTGGCGTCGCCGAGGAGCCGGGCGTCCGCCGTGATCTGCACGACGAGCTCGCGCGTGGGCGCGATGACGAGCGCCCGCGGCGCGGCCGGCCGGCCGGGGCGGCCGTGCGCGAGCAGGCGGGTGAAGATCGTGATCAGGAAGGCGGCGGTCTTGCCCGTGCCGGTCTGCGCCTGACCGGCGACGTCGCGTCCGGCGAGTGTGAGCGGCAGGACCTTCTCCTGGATTGGGGTGCAGCGTGTGAACCCGGCGCGCTCGATGCCGGCGCGGACCTCGGGAGGGAGGTCGAAGCTGTCGAAGCGGCGGCCCGCATGCGGGGAAACCCGGGGCGCCGCCACCTCACCACTCACGTCACTCCCCTGATGCCGGCCGCGCCCGGGGTGTGTCAAGCGTCGACATGCTTGACGCTCGCCCGCGCGGCGTGAGAAAAGTTGCGCGGCTGACCGATGAACACGCCGCTTCGCATCATGCTCGGCTTCATCGTGAGACGCTGTGCCGTCGCGCTCGGCCATCCGCCGACGCCACAGGAGCTGGCGGAGTGGGCGAACAACCAGCGCGACGCGCGGGGACGGTATCGCATCTTCGGCCGGGCGATCAGCGCCGAGGAGGCACGGGTCATCCTGCGCCACCCGGGAAGGCTGGTAACGGTGCGGCCGGACCCGCGATGGGCGATCGCGGCGAACGCGGAGCGCTAGGGGCCCCCGAGCCGCGCCTGCCCGTCCTCACCGGCCGGGTGTGGGCCTTCGCCGACGATCTGGCGGCCGAGGACATCCTCCCGGCGCGCTTCGCGACGCTCGCACCCGCCGAGGCGGCGCGCCGGCTGTTCGCCGACCTCGACGCCGGCCTCGCTGCCCGCTTGGCGCCCGGCGACGTGCTCGTCGGCGGGCAGAATCTGGGGTGGGGCGCCGGTGGCCCGGCCGCCGCGCGCGCGCTGGCCGCCGCGGGCGTGATCGCCGTCGTCGCCGGCAGCTGCGCCGCAGGATTTGCCGACGCGGTGCTCGCCGCCGGCCTTCCGGCCCTCGAGGTGGACGCGCCGGCCATCTTCCACACCGGCCAGCGCCTGCGGCTCAACCTCGAGGGCGGCGTGATCGCCAACCTCTCGAGCGGCGATCGGCTCCCGGTGCGCAACCTGTCCGAGGAGCTGCTCCAGGCGCTGCGCGCGCGCCTCGGGCGCTGACAGCCCGGGCGGAGCCACCCGCTATGGGATCGTGTCGAAGCCGTACTGACGGAAGTGCCGGTCGAACGTGAACGCGGTCCGCGCCCGCAGGCGATCCATCACCGCGAAGGCGATCGCGTCGCAGAGGCTGAAGTCCTTGTCGCGGTAGCGGATCACGATCCTCTCGCCCCGTACCTCGTCCGCAGGCTCGGGGCGCACGGTGGGCGATGCCGGAGCGGAGAGCCACTGACGGGCCGCGTCGGCCCCGAGCCGGGCGAGCAACAGGGCATGCGTTTCCACCCGCAGGAAGGTCGTCTGGAACAGGCGGCAGCGCAGTCGCGCGAGGTCGGTCGAGGCGCGAAGCGCGCGGGCGTGGTGCGTGTCGGACGCGTCGAGCGCCGCGAGGACGGCGCTCGAATCGAGGAGGACCAGCGCGCCCGGCTTCAGCGCTTTGTCCCGAGGTGGCGGTGCTTGTCGGACGCGCCTGGGCCGGCGGCCGTGCTACGGAATCGCCCCGCGAGCGAGAAGAGGGGGCTTTCGAGCGTCAGCGGCGGGATGTCCTCGGCCTTCACGGGGCGAAGGGGACGGACCAGCCGGCCGACGGCGCCGGCGGGGATGCGACGGCGGCCGCCGAGCTTGACGCTCGGCAGCTGCTCGCGCCGGAGGAAGCGCCAGACCGTACTCTCCGAGACCCCGAGCTTCCGTGCTGCTTCGGCCGGTGTGAGCCATCGGACCGCCATCGAGTCAATCCCTATCAACCCTGTCAAACTCGATCAAGCTACGGGCCTGCCTCGCCCGTGACGTCGACCGTGAGGGGCGCATCGAGCTGCGCCAGCACGCGGCGCTCGTCGCCTGCATGGTAGGGGCTCAGGACGAAGATGCGGAGCTGGAACTGGTAGCGGTCTGCGGGCAGGCGCTCCACGTCGAGCCCGCGATAGCCGACGAGCGGCACGCTGCCGGGCACCGCCTCGGGCGGGGCGCGGCGGTCGGCGTCGTCGACGTAGACCAGCTTGATGCGGAGGCCGCGGCGGAGGTTCTCGCTCATGCGCGTCACCATCATGATCGCCGCCTCGCCGCGCGTGAGGAGAAACCAGTCGCCGCTCGCGTCGAACGCGCGCTCCGCCTCGTCCATGTGGCCGTCGACGCGAAAGCCCTCCGCGGGCGTGCCGGGGGCATGGTAGCGCCAGCCGCGCAGGTCGCGGAAGTCGGCGCCGCCGAGCGCGGTGATGTCGCGGAACACCCAGCCGGGCGAGAGCGGCAGCTTCATCGATCCCGGGCCGAAGACGTGCCGCGGATAGAAGTAGCTGTGCGCCCGCGCGGCGGTCAGGTGGATGCCGACGACCCGTACCTGATGGAGGGAGCGGCGGACGACGCGGACCGGGCCGGCCTTCCACGCGATCAGCTCGTGTTCCCCTTGCTGCTCGTCGAGCGTCCAATGGGCGAGTTTCGCCAGCAGCGTCGCGTCGGCGCGGAGCCGGAGACCGTCGAGCAGGTTCGGGCCGACGGCGCCGTCGGAGAACAGCGCGAAGTAGTTCGGCAGCGCGTTCACCATCCCGACGCGATAGCGGGCCGTGCTGACGAGGTCGCCGCGGCCGTCGTACGCGACGTATCGCGCCGGTGACGCGGGCGGCGCGTCGGCGACCACCAGGTAGACGAAGCCCGCCGTGTGGTCGAGGGGATCGTCGAGATGGATCTCACGCCAGCGCGAAGGCGCCCTCCCGCCGCCGCGCTGCTCGACGTCCGCGGACGTCATCCGCTCGCCGGCGTCGCACGCCATGAAGACGACGAGGTCGTCGGGGCCGAGAATGCCGGCGCGCTCGGCCCGGGTCGGCTGGGGGCCTTCGGGCAGCGCCAGCTTGCGACCGTTGCGCTGGTCCACCTGGAAGGGGATCGGCCGGACCCGGCCTTGACGCAAGGCGACGAGCCCGAGGCGGCCGACGGCCGTGCCCTTGAGGTCACGGAACCGGGCCGCCGGCAGCTCGACGGGATCATAGGGGCGGTCGACCGGGCCGCACGGGCCGAGCGCTGCCGGCGGCTCCGCGGCAACCCGCGCCGACAGCGTGATGAGAAGCGCGAGCGCATACACCCGTCCCGTCGCGATGTGGCTTGCCTCGCGCCTCGTCACCCGCGGAGCACGGCCGTCAGGCTCGGCGCGGCGAGCGCGCGGCGCCAGGCGTCCTCCACCTCCGCGGGCCGGAGCGACGCGATCAGACGCTCGGTCGCCACCAGCGAGGGCTGCGCGCACGCGGCACGCGCGGCGTGGCCGATGGCCCGCTCGAGCCGCGAGTCCGCGAGCCGCGCGAAGCGATAGCGGACCTTCTTGCGCGCCCGGGCGAGCTCCTCGGCGGCGAAGCCGCCCGCGGCGTCGCGACACGTCCGGTCCAGCGTCTCGCGCAGCCGGCGCTCCTCGTCGCGCGCCGCACTCGCCGCCAGCACCGCCACCGCCCAGTCGGGGCCCTGCTCGACGGCGGCGCTCAGGTCGTAGCCGAGCCCGAGCCGCTCGCGGATCTCCTGGAAGAGGCGCGCGTCGGGGTCCGCGCCCATGATCTCGACCGCCATCGACAGCGCGAGCACGCCGCGCGGGTCGCTCGGCGCGGCCATCAAACGGACGAGGTAGGCCTGCGAGAGCTCTCGCCGGCGCAGGCTGAGGAGCCCGGTCCCGTCGGTGCGCGCACGTCGCGCCCGGATGCGCGGCGGGTTGCCGTCGCCGGGAAACGCCCGCCGCAGCGCGCGGCGGATCCGGTCGCGCCCCACGCCGCCCACCAGCGCGAGGACCATGTTGGCGGGGACGAAGTGACGGCCGATGAAGGCTCGGACGGCGTCGCGGGTGATCTGCTTGACGCTGGTGATCGTGCCGCACACCGGATGGCCGAGCGGCTCGCCGAAGAAGCGCGCCCACGCCCGCTCGTGGACGTAGTTGCCCGGGTCTTCCTGCCGGCCGCGGATCTCGTCGATCACGACGCGCTGCTCCTTGGCGAGGCGGTCGGCCGGGACGGTCGAGTGGAAGCACTGCTCGGCGAACAGGCCGAGCGCGTCTTCGACGTCCTCGTTGAAGACCTCGAAGTGGAGCGCGATGTCCTCGTAGCCGGTGTCGGCGTCGTGCTCGCCGCCGAGCTCGCCGGCGCGCCGGTTGAGCGCCGCCTGATCGAGCTGCCCCGTGCCCTGGAAGAGCATGTGCTCGGTCATGTGGGCGATGCCCGGGTGGGGCCCGTCGAAGCGCGAGCCGGCGCGGACGGCGAGCGCGATCGCCGTGAGGGGTCCGGGCACCGGATCGTAGAGCACCCGGAGCGCTCCCTGCCGGAAGCGCTCCGGCTCGCGCAGCCGCCAGCTCACGCCCCTCTCCCCGTGCGCAGCACGGTCCCGGTTCATAGCCCCGGTCGCCGCCGGGCGGTAGGGGTGTTAGCCTCCGGACCATGTTGGAAGGGCTTCGCGCCACGTGCCCGACGCTCGCGCTCGACACGGCGCCGGACGCCTGCGAGGCGGCGAGCGTCGACGCGCTCAATCCGTTCCGGGCGCGGCCCGACTTCGTGGCCGTCCGCGCGCTGGCGGTGGCCGAGCCCGCGGACGCGGGCGAGCTGTCGGCGGTGGTGCGCTCGGCAGCCGCGGAGGGCGTGCCGCTCGTCGCGCGTGGCGGCGGCAGCGGGCTCATGGGCGCGGCGGCGGTCGTGCGGCCCGCGGTCGTCGTCGACTTGCGGCGGATGAACGCCGTGGCGATCGACGCCGATGCGTGCCTGGTGCGCGCCGGAGCGGGCGCGACGCTCGCGAGCGTCGAAGAGGCGCTCGTGCCCCACGGTCTGATGCTCGGCCACGACCCGTGGACCGTCGGCGTGGCGACCGTCGGCGGCGCGATCGGCACCAACGGACTCGGCTACCTCGGAGCGCGTGCCGGAAGCATCGCCGCGCAGGTGCAGGCGCTCGAGGCGGTGCTGGCCGACGGGCGCATCGTGCGCACCCGGCCGTCGCCGGCGCGCTCCGTGGGTCTCGACCCGGCGCGCCTGCTGGTCGGCACCGAGGGAACGCTCGGCATCGTCACCGAGGCGACGCTCGCCGTCCTCCCGCGCCCCGAGGAGCGACTGGTACGAGGCTACCGCATGCCGTCGTTCGAGGCCGGCGTGGCGGTTGCGGCGCGCTGCCGTCGCACCGGCATCCGCATCGCCTCCCTGGACGTCTCGGCCGAGGACCTGCCGCCGGCTCCCGCCTCGCTCCTGATCGTCTTCGACGGCCTGCGGGGCGAGGCGCACCTGCATGCCGAGCGGGCGCTGGCGCTCGTGCATGCCGCGGGCGGCGAGGCCTCGAGCGACGCGGAAGCGGCGGAGAAATGGGCCGCGCGGCACGCGATCGCGGAGCGCTGGGCCGCCAGCCGCAACGCCCGCGCCGGGGGCTGGCTGCGCGGCGGCCAGTTCGACTACGCGCACGTGGGCGTGCCGCTCGCCGCGCTCGGCGAGGTGCGGGCAGCGGCGCACGCGCTCATTCGCCGCCACCGGCTCGGCCTCGTCGAGGAGGGGCTCTGGCACTGGCCCGAGCTCTACTCCGTGGTCGTCACCGGGCCTGTCGACGCGGCCGCCGGCGTGCGCGAGACGGTCGAGGGCGTGCTCCGCGCCGCCCAGGACGCCGGCGGCACGATGGAGTACTGCCACGGCGTCGGCTGGAAGCTCGCGCACCTGATGGAACGCGAGCACGGCGCCGCCGGGCTCGACGTGCTGCGCCGCGTGAAGGCGGCGCTCGACCCGGCGGGCATCCTGAACCCCGGGAAGGACGGCCTCTGAGCTACGGCCGCTCGTGCATGCCGATCAGCCCGCGGCGCAGCGCGTAGAGCGTCAGCTGGACGCGGTCGCGGAGGCCGAGCTTCTGGAAGACCTTGTTCAGGTGGGTCTTCACCGTGTCCTCGCTGATCGCGAGCCGTGCCGCCACCTCGGCGTTGCGCAGCCCGAGCGCGACGTGGCGCACGATCTCGCGCTCGCGCGGGGTGAGCGGCTCGGGCAGCGGCGCATCGAGCTCGGTCGCCCGCAGTGCGGGCGCGACCCACACGTGTCCGTCGGCGACGGTGCGGACGGCGTCGACCAGCGTCTCGATGGCAAAGCGCTTGAAGACGACGCCGCTGGCGCCGGCGCGGATCGCCGCCAGCGCGTCCTCCGCGCGCTCGCTGGCCGTCACCACGACCACTTTCGGAAGCGTGGCGAGCGCGGCGATGTCGGGGAGCGAGTGGCGGTCCATCTGGAGGTCGAGCAGGAGGACGTCGCACGGCGTCTCCCGGAGCATCGGATGGAGGCCGTCCACCCGGTCGGTCTCGGCCACGACCGCGACCCCGGCTCTGAGCGCGAGCAACGACCGGAGGCCCTGGCGGAAGAGCGCGTGATCGTCGGCGATGGCCACCCGGACCGGCATCGGCGAGGCGACCTTCATGCCTCGGGGAGCGTGAGGCGGAGGTGCGCGCCGGGGCCGTCGCGCAGCACCCGGATCGTGCCGCCCGCGTCACTCACCCGCGACGAGATCGACCACGGGACCCGCTCGGGGTCGGCGAAGCCGGTCCCGTCGTCGTCGACCGTGACGTGGACCTGCGCGTCGGCCGCGCGGATGGCGATCACGGCGGACGTGGCCCCGGCGTGACGGCGCACGTTCGCGGCTGCCTCGCGCACGACCTGCAGGACCTGATCGATGAGGGCGTGCGAGCCGGCGAAGTCCGCGCTCACGATGAACCGCGTGTCGACCTCCCCCGCGCGCGGCGCCGAGCTCGGCTCGACGTCGGCGAGATCCCGGACGTACGCGCGCAGCTCGTCGTACTCGCGCTGGATGCTCGCCTGGAGGTCCCCGAGGGTCGTCAGGACCTCGTCGCGACGGTCCGCGCGCGCGAGCTCCTGGCAGCTCTCGAGCGTCAGGTTGATCCCCGCGAGCGTCTGCACGCAGCCGTCGTGCAGCGCGCGGGCGATCCGGTTGCGCTCCCGCGTGGCGCGGAGCTGGTGGACCTGGGCCTGGAGGCTGAGCCGCTGCTGGCCGAGGTAGGCGGTGAGATAGCCGACCACCGCGAGGTAGACCGGCCGCATGATGTAGAAGTTCGCCTGCCCGTGCCACGCCACGAGGATGAGGCTCAGGTACGCGCCCACGCTCACCGTCGTGACCGCCATGCTGCGCCGGAAGCCGCCGTGCGTGCCGGCGGCGAACACGGCGAACACGAAGAAGGCCCAGAAGGGGCTGCTCGTCCCCTCGGTGAACACCACGATGGCGGCACCGAAGAGGACGTCGCACCACGCCGTGATCGTGGCGAGGCGGCGGCGCGAGACGAGGCCGCGCGTCACCACGTGGCACACCGTCAGGCTGTAGAGGAGGTGCGCGCTGAGGACGGCGAGCGCATACGGGTCGATGGCGAACCCGCCGCCCGCGAGGTGGAGCCACGGCATGAGGGTCGGTGCGGTCGGGTCGATGTAGACCGCAACGATCGCGACCAGCGAGAGGACGAGGCGGCAGCGCGCGATCTTCGGCTGGATGTCGGCGACGCCTGTCCCCATCCCCGGTGACACAGCAATCGCCATACCAGGAGATCGGCTCCGCTCGCGCGGCCCGCGACGGAGGGCGGCGTCAAGAAAGTGCCGGTGCCATCGTCGCGCGCAGCTCCGCAAGCAGCGACGCGATGACCGCGAAGCCGCGGTCCCAGAACGCGGGGTCGTCCACGTCGACGTCGAGCCGGCGGAGCAGCACGTCGGGCGCCTCGCTGCCGCCGGCCGCGAGCAGCTCGAGGTAGCCCGGGACGAACGCCCGCCCCTCGTCCTGATAGCGCTGGTAGAGCGCCAGGACGAGCAGCTCTCCGAAGACATAGGCGTAGCAGTAGAAGCGGCTGTGGATGAAGTGCGGGATGTAGCTCCATCCCCAGCGATACGCGGGGATCATCTCGACCGCGTCGCCGTAGAGACGGGCGTTCTCCTTCCACCAGAGGTCACCCAGCTCCTGGGCGCTGAGCCAGGCCGTGCGCCGGCGCGCGTGGGCCGCCATCTCGAAGCGCGTGAGCGCGTTCTGGCGGAACACCGTGGCGATCGTGTCCTCGAGCCTCGTGCAGATCAGTTCGCGGCGGATCGCGGGGTCCGACTCGTGCGCGAGCAACGCGCGGGTCAGCACCAGCTCCGCGAACGTCGACGCCGTCTCGGCCAGCGGCAGCGGGGGCTGGTAGTTGATCGGCCGCTGGCGCGCGGCGAGCCGATCGTGGATGGCGTGGCCGAGCTCGTGCGCCAGCGTCGAGACGTCGCGCGTCGTGTCGGTGTAGCCGAGGAGCACGAAGGGGTTCGCCGACGGCCCGAGGGAGGCGCAGAAGGCGCCGAGACGCTTACCGGGACGCGGCTCGGCGTCTATCCGCCGCTCGGCGAAGAAGGTACGGGCGAGCGCGCCGAACCCGGGGTCGAAGGCGTCGAACGCCTCGAGGACCTGCCGCCGCGCCTCCTCGAACGCGACCGTCACCCGAGCGGCGCCGAGCGGGGCATAGACGTCGGTGTTCTTGAGCCGCGGGAGACCGAGGAGGCGGGCCTTCAGGCGGAAGTACTCCTGGGCGAGACCGTAGTGGCGCTCGGTGGCCGCCATCATCGCCTCGACCGTCTCGGTGCGCACCTCGTTGTCGAGGTGCGTCGGGGTGACGGGGTCGGGAAAGCGGCGGACGTCGCATTCCAGGCGATGGTCCTGCAGGAGCGCGTTGAAGATCCCGGTCAGCACCACGCCCTCGGCGGCGAAGCCCTCGAGCAGCGCGCTGAAGGCCCGCTCGCGGAGCTCCCGCTCGGGGCGATAGAGGAGCGCGAGCACCTCGGCGGCCGGGAGCTCGCACTCGGCGCCGTCGACCGTGAGACGGAAGCGGAGCGATGCCGAGAGCTCGTCGAAGAGCCGCGCGAACGCGTCACGTCCGGTCAGGTTCTTCTGGTTGATGACGCGCTCCTCGGGCTCGGACAGCGTGTGCGGGCGGAGCTTGCGCAGGCCGTCCATCCAGTGCCGGCAGTCGGCGAGCGCTCGGGAAGCGACGAGCGCGGCGTAACGCTCGTCGGGCAGGTCCTTGACCTCGAGCTCGAAGAAGGTGAGTGCGTTCACCACCTCCACCCACACCTCGCGGGTTCGCTCGGAGAGCCGCTTCGCCGCCTCGTCCTGCGTGTCGGCGGCGAACAGGAGCGAGGCGTAGAAGCTCGGGCGGCGGCCGCGCTCCTCGATCGCCTCGTACTCGGCGATCGCGACGGCCAGCTCCGCCGGTGTGAGGCTCGCCGCCCGGCCGCGGTAGCGGCCGGCGAAGTCGTCGGCCGCGCGCCGCGCCTCGGCGAGGTCTGCCTCGAGGCGCGCATCGTCGGGGCCGGCGTAGAGGGTGGCGAGGTCCCACGTGACGCCGGCGGCGCTGGTCGCGCGACCCGCTGCGGCGGGCTCGGCCGTGCCCGAATTCATCATACCGTCGAGCGGGAGGATTCCAGCCGCCGGCGAATGAAGCTCCGCATGCGCGCGATGCAGCGATCGGCCGCCTCGCCGGGGAAATTGGCAAAGCTGTGCCCGACGCCGGGGAAGACCTCGAGCTCGGCCTCACCGCCCGCCCGGCGATAGGCCGCGACGAAGCGCTCGGTCATCGGCAGCGTCACGTTCTCGTCCAGCTCGGGATGGGCGATCCAGATCGGCGGCAGGCCCTCCGCCTCGCCCGCCTCCACGACGCGGAGGGCGCTCGCCCGGGCCATCGTCGCCTCGTCGCCGAAGAACATCTCGTGCGACTCGATCAACCGCTCGGGCATGAAGAGCGCGTCGCGCGGCGGTGTCGGATCCCTCCTCCGCTCCAGGAGGTAGCGGTAGCGTGCCAGCGGATCGAGGATCGGCCAGAGCGGCATCGCGTAGGCGACTCGCGCGTCGACGCCCTCGGCACCCGCGACGGGGGTGGTCGAGAACTCGGGCGCGCTCGGGCAGAGCGCGGCGAGCATCAGCAGGTGACCGCCGCTCGATCCGCCGATGAGCCCAGCGTCGTCGGCACGCGCGCCGAGCGCCGGCGCGTGGGCCTTCGCCCAGCGGATGCCGGCCACGACGTCGGCGACGGCCGCCGGGTAGCGCGTCGGCGCCAGGCGGAAGTCGAGCGCGACCACCACCATGCCGTCGGCGGCGAGAGCCGAGTCGAAGTACCAGTCGACCTCGCGATTGAAGTACGTCCAGGCGCCGCCGTGTACGTCGACGAGGAGCGGCCAGGGCTCCGCTTGGGCCGCCTGCGGACGGTAGATGCGTGCGAGGAGCGGCTGGCCCCCGGGCCGCGCGTACTCGACGTCGTCCTGCACGACCTCGGGCGGCATGCGGCGAGACCCTTAGCGTCGGCACCGGCTCGCGGCAAGCGGAAGCCATGGGACCGTCAGGCGACCGTCAGCACTACCTTGCCGACGTTCTGCCGCTCCTGGATGTAGCGGTGGGCGGCGGCCGCCTCGACCAGCGGGAACGTCTTGCCGACGACCGGCCGGATGCGCCCCGCCTCGTAGTCGGCGAGGAGCGCGAGCATCTCGCGTCGCAGCATGTCCATCCGGTCCCAGAGGTGCCCCAGGTTCACGCCGATGACCGCCTTGTTGTCGTTCATCAGGCGGATCGGATGGAACCAGGGGAGCGAGACGAGCTTCGGGATGACGGCGAGCCAGTTGGGCGCGAGGCCGGTCACGGCGCCCGAGAAGCCGAAGCAGACGAGCCGGCCGAGCGGGGCGAGCGTCCGGTAGCTCTTGCGGAAGGCGCCGGTGGCGTCGAGCACGACGTCGACGCCGCGCCCACCGGTCAGCCGCTTCACCTCCTGCTCGAAGTCGCGCGTCCGGTAGTCGATGGCGTGCGTCACGCCCGCCTCGCGGAGCACCGCGTGCTTGGCCGCCGACGCCGTCCCGATCACCTCCGCGCCGGCGATCCGGCAGAGCTGGATGGCCGCCATGCCCACGCCGCCGGCGGCGGCGTGCACGAGCACGCGGTCGCCCGCCCGCACGTTGGCGAAGTGGCGCAGCATCAGGACCGCGGTCAGGTAGTTCACCGGGACCGCGGCGGCCTCCTCGAAGCTCATCCGCTCGGGGATCGCGAACACCTGCGGCGCCGGCACGGCGACCGCCTCCGCGTAGCCGCCGAAGCGGGTGAGCGCGACGACGCGGCGGCCGACGGGAAGGTCGCCGTCGAGGCCCGGGCCGAGCCGCTCGACCGTACCGGCGACCTCGTAGCCGACCACGCACGGGCGGGGCGGTGCGTCGGGGTAGAGACCGAGCCGCGCCGACACGTCGGCGAAGTTCACGCCCGAGGCGCGCACGCGGACCAGGACCTGGCCGGGTCCGGGAACCGGATCGGGACCGTCGCGTACCTCGAGCACCTCGGGCGGGCCGGTGCGGGTGATCCAGACCGATCGCATGGACACCTCCGACGGCGAGTGTGGGGCGCCCGCCACTAGCGTGCGCGGTGCGAAGGTGTCAAACGCGCGCCCGAGCTCTTGCGCCGCACCACGGTTTCTTGCTTCGCTGCCCCGCATGAACCTCGCGCTCATCTTCGAGGCGCTCGCCGCGGCCTACCCCGACCGCGAGTCGATCGTCACCCCGACGCGACGCCTGACCTACGGTCGCCTGGCGGAGCACGCCCGCCGGCTGGCGAGCGTGCTCCACGCGCACGGCCTCGGGTGCCGGATCGAGCGGACCGCGCTCGAGAACCACGAGTCGGGCCAGGACCACGTGGGACTCTGTCTCCTCAACTCGCCCGAGTACCTCGAGGCGATGCTTGGCGCCTACCGCGCGCGCGTCGCGCCCTTCAACGTGAACTACCGCTACGTCGACGACGAGCTCCTCTACCTCCTCCAGGATGCCGACGCCGCCGGGCTCGTCTACCACGCGCGCTACGCGCCCACCCTCGGCCGCATCCGCGATCGGCTGCCGCGCCTTCGGCTCCTGCTCCAGGTGGACGACGGCTCGGGCGAGCCGCTCCTTCCCGGCGCCCTCGAGTACGCGGCCGCGCTCGCGGCCGCGTCACCGGCCGGCCCGCCGGTCGCCTGCTCGCCCGACGACCTCTACATCCTCTACACCGGCGGCACGACGGGCGCCCCGAAGGGCGTCCTCTGGCGGCAGGAGGACATCTACTTCGCCGCCATGAGCGGCCAGCCGCCCGGCGTGCCGCCGCCCGCGACGATCCCCGAGCTGGTCGCGCACGCGGCCGCCGGCGCGTACCTGCGCAGCATGCCGACCCCGCCGCTCATGCACGGCGCGGCGCAGTGGGCGGCGTTCGGCGCGCTCCACCAGGGAGGCACCGTGGTGCTGCAGGGGCGTCCGGAGCGGCTCGACCCGGACGACCTCTGGGGGACGGTCGAGCGCGAGGGGGTGAACCTCCTCGTGCTCGTCGGCGACGCGTTCGCGCGCCCGCTGCTCGACGGTCTCGATCGACGGTCGTACGACCTCTCGAGGCTCTTCGTGATCGTCTCGGGCGGCGCGATCCTGTCGCCGCACCTGAAGCAGGCGCTGCTCGAGCGCGTGCCGCACGCGACCGTCATCGACGGCTTCGGCGCCTCGGAGACGGGCGGGCATGGAACGCGGTCGACGCGCGCCGGCGAGCCGGCGACGACGGGCACCTTCTCGATGGCGGACACCGTCGTCCTGCGCGAGGACCTGTCGGGCGCGCTCCCACCCGGCTCGCCGGAGGTGGGCTGGGTGGCTCGCATGGGTCACGTGCCGCTCGGCTACTACAAGGACGCGGCGAAGACGGCGCGCACCTTCCCGGTGATCGGCGGCACGCGATACGCGGTGCCGGGCGACCACGGGCGGATCCTGGCCGACGGCTCGATCGTCGTCCTCGGGCGCGGCTCGGTGTCGATCAACACGGGCGGCGAGAAGGTCTACCCCGAGGAGGTGGAGCAGGCGCTGCGCCGCCATCCGAGCGTCTACGACGCGGTGGTCGTCGGCACGCCCGACGAGCGCTTCGGCGAGCAGGTGACCGCCGTCGTCCAGCTGCGGCCCGACGCGCACGCGACGCACGAGGAGCTCGTCGTGTTCGCGGCGCGCCAGCTCGCCCGCTACAAGCTCCCGAAGACCACCGTCTGGGTCGACGAGATCGCCCGCAGCCCGAGCGGCAAACCCGACTACCGCTGGGCCCGCACGAGCGCGCTGGCAGCACGCGGCCTGAAGCCCCAGTGAGACGACGGCGCGCAAGGCGTCCGCCTCCCCGCCGGTCGCTCACTCGAAGATGCCGGCGACCGCGTGCTGCTCGCGCGCGAGGCCGGCGAACATCTCGGGCCAGGCGTCGGCGGAGAGCAGCCCCGGCGCGAACGCCCGGACCTCGTCGAGCACCTGGTCGCGCGCGACGCCGCTCGCGGGATCGGTGGCGTTGACCAGGCGGTCCGCCACCGCGACCACCGCCGGGAGGTCGAGGCCGAAGTCGGCCACCAGCGCCTCGTGGTGCAGCGCCACCGGGTCGACGAGCGCGGGGGGCAGCCCCCAGAGCTGCAGGAGCCAGCCGCCGACCGTGGCGTGATGGCAGCCGAACGTCTCCAGCTCCACGGCGGCCGCCTCGCGCCCGCCCTCCATGGCCTCGTCGAGCAGCGACCAGTACGCGTCGCCCAGGCGGAGGCCGAGCGCGAGCTTGCCGACGTCGTGCAGGAGACCGGTGGCGAACGCGGCGCCGCTGTCGCCCCCGGTCCGCTCGGCGAGCGTCTTGGCCGCGGCCGCCACGAGAGAGGTGTGGCTCCAGAGGGTGCGCCGCCAGCGGCGAGCCCCGGGCCCCTTGCCTTCCAGCGCGCCCCACACGGAGAGGCCGAGCACGAGGTCGCGCACGCGCGCGAAGCCGAGGAGCGTGGTTGCCTGCTGGATGCTGGTGACGCGCGTGCGGATCGAGAAGAAGGCGCTGTTGGCGAGGCGCAGCAGCCGGGCGGTGAGCGACTGATCGCGTACGATGAGGGCCGTCAGGTGCCCGACGTGCGCGTCCTCCCGGTTGATCGCGACCAGCAGCCGCTGCGCGATCTCGGGCACCGACGGCAGCCGGTCGACGGCCATCAGCTCCCGGTAGAAGCGTTCCTGCGCGGGCGAGCGCTCCGGTGTGTCCCAGCCCTCGCGACGCCTCGTGCCTGCGGCGTCGTTCGCCATCGCATCGTGCGACAGCAACGCCTGTGCCATCGCCCATGCACGCGGGAGGGCGCGGGGGCCGGGGAGTCCCGTCGAGAAAATGCCGGCGCGGACGCTACGCGACCTGCCGCTGCCAGGTGGCGAAGTCGAAGTAGTCCCGCCAGGCGGCGATCTTCCCCTCGCGGATCTCGAAGACGCCGGCCACCGGCAGGGCCACCTGCCTGCCGTTCATCGTGAAGCGATCGATCCGTTCGGTGAACACGAGGCTGCCCCGGCTGGCGACGTTCACGATCTCGAACTCGGCCGCCTCGGCCGCCGGCGCGAACATGTTGAGCAGCTCGCGAATGCCGTCGTGCCCCGTCACGGGTTCGACCGGCATGTTGTGGTAGACGGCATCCGCCGTGAAGTAGCCGAGCAGCTCATCAACACTACGCCGGCTCCAAGCCGCGCAGAATTCGCGCACGACACTCTCCGGATCTCGCATGCCGCCCGGCTAGCACAGGTGCCCTCCAGTTAGAAGCCGCCCGAGCCTCCGCCGAGGCCAGGGCGCAGCGCGGCGCCAGCCGCGCGAGCCCAGGACGGGCCCCCGGGAGAATCGGAGCCGCAGCCCCAGAAGCCGGCCGAGGCTAAGCCGAGGCCGGCGCGGGGTCCGGGGGCATCGGAAGCGCGCAGCGCGGCGCAGCCGCGCGAGCACTGGACGGGCCCCCGGGATACATTGACTTGGCGCGCCAGCCAGCGTACCGGCGTCATATGCGCTGCGCCGCCTGCGGCGCCGAGCTGATCACCGGGAAGAAATTCTGCCACGCGTGTGGAGTGCCCGTGGCAGTGCAGTGCCGGGGCTGCGGCGCAACGATCGACCCGGACTTTCGCTTCTGCCCGGACTGCGGCCTCCAGCAGAACGCCGCCATCCACGACACGGCGCCGCCGCCCGCCACCGACGCCTTCACGCGGCTCTCGCGGCACATCCCCACCGGCCTCGCCCACAAGATCCGCGCCACGCAGGGGGCGATCGAGGGCGAGCGGAAGCAGGTGACGGTGCTCTTCTGTGACCTCGTCGGCTCGACGGCGATCGCCGCCGGCCTCGACCCCGAGGAGTACGCCGACCTGCTCGACCGCTACCTGGAGATCGTCTGTCGCGAGGTCTACCGCTTCGAGGGCATCGTCACCCATCTCGCCGGCGACGGGCTGATGGCGCTCTTCGGTGCGCCGCTGGCGCACGAGGACGCCCCGCAGCGCGCCGTGCGGGTGGCGCTCGGCATCCACGAGGCGCTCGCCGGCTTCAGCGGGGGGGCAGGCGTCGCGCTGCGGGCGCGCATCGGGATCAACACCGGGCCGGTCGTCGTCGGGACCGTCGGCAACGACCTCAAGATGGACTACACGGCGATCGGCGACACCACCAACCTGGCGGCTCGCCTCCAGTCGCTCGCGGAGCCGGGGACCATCCTGATCAGCGAGACGACGCACCGGCTGGTGCGCGGCTTCTTCCAGGTGCGGCCGCTCGGGCCGCTCGCGATCCGAGGAAAGAGCGAGCGGGTCCCGGCCTACGAGGTCCTCGGGCGCAGCGAGCTCGCCACGCCCATGGCCATCGCTTCGGAGCGCGGGCTGACGCCGCTGGTCGGGCGGACCGCCGAGCTCACCCAGCTCGAGGCGTGCTACCGACGGCTCGGCAACCGGGCGCAGATCGTCTCGGTGGTCGGCGATGCGGGCGCGGGCAAGTCGCGCCTGGTCTACGAGTTCAAGCGCAGCCTCGCGGGCGAGCCGGTCGTCTTCTTCGAGGGACGCTGCTCGTCGCTCGGGCGCACCGTGCCGTACTTCCCGTTCCTCACCATGTTCAAGCACTACTTCGGCCTCGCCGCGGGGGAGTCGCCGGAAACGGTGTGCGCCAAGGTGGCGGCCAGGATCGGGGTTCCGGTGGAGCGCATCGCGCGCGGCTACCCGCTCCTCTCCCGCTTCCTCTCGCTGACCCTCGGCGAGGGGCGCGGGGCCCCCGTCGACGAGCTCAAGCGCGAGTCGTTCGACGCGATCGCCGGGCTGGTCCTCACCGAGAGTCACGAGGCGCCCGTCGTGATGACCATCGAGGACCTGCACTGGACGGACGAGTCGTCGATCGAGCTCCTGCGCAGCCTCGTCGTGCGGCTCGCGAGCGCGCGGGTGATGGTGCTGGTAACCGAGCGTCCGGACGCGCAGACCGCGTGGCCCGGGCACGTGGCGCTGACGCGCATCGTCCTCCCGCGGCTCACGGACGATGACGTGACGGCGATCATCGGCGCCGTGGCCGGCGCGCCGCTGCCGGCCGAGCTCGAGCGCCGCCTCGTGGAGAAGGCGGAGGGAAGCCCGTTCTTCGCCGAGGAGATGACCCGCGCCCTGTTCGAGGAAGGCCATCTGGTGCGCGACGACGGGCACAGCCGGGTGACACGCCCGGTTGCGGACATCCCGATCCCGGGCAGCGTCCAGGAAGTCGTTGCCGCCCGCCTCGACCGGCTGCCGCCGCCGGCCAAGCGCGCCGCGCAGGTGGCGGCCGTGCTCGGCCGCCAGTTCGGCCGCGCGCAGCTCGTCCACATGCTCGACGGGGAGGAGATCGGGGTCGACCGCGCGCTCCACGAGCTCGAGCACCGGGGACTGCTCCACCGCAAGAGCGCGCTCGCCGGCGACGAGTACCGCTTCGGGGAGAGCGTCACCCAGGAGGTCGCCTACGAGGGCCTGCTCCTGAAGCAGCGCCGGCAGCTGCACGAGCGTGCCGGGCTCCTGCTCGAGGTCAGCCCGGGGGAGGAGAGCGCCGAGGTGCGCGCGCTGATCGCCCAGCACTTCGCGCGCAGCGACAACCGGGCCAAGGCCGTCGAGGCGCTGTTGCGCGCGGCCGCAGATGCGGAGCAGCTGCCCGCCTATCGCACCGCCGCCGATTTCTACCACCAGGCCTGGGAGCTTGCCGAGCAGGAGCTGGCCGCCCATCCCGAGGAGGAGAGCCGCCGCCGTGCCGTTCTCGTGGGCTCGCTCGGGTTCTGCCGCCTGACCGTGATCTTCGGACTGCCGAACCTCGCCGAGGCCCGGCGGGCGGGCGAACGTGCGCGGCTGCTCGCGCAGGAGCTCGGCGACCACGAGTCGGTCGCCGGCCTGTGCTACTTCCTCGGCGTCATCATCATGCTGACGGAGCGCGACGGCTTCGCGCGCGGGCTCGAGCTGGCGGAAGAAAGCCTCGCCGTCGCCGAGCGGGCCGGGCTCAAGCTGACGGCCCTCCGACTCTCGCGCGGCATCTGCATCCAGTACGCCTTCGACGGGCGCTTCGAGCTGGCGCGCCGCGCCGCCGACTGGGTGGTCGACGAGCTCGAGAGCTCGGGCGACCGCGAGCGACTGGCGGACCTGTATGTGAGCGCCCGCTCGGTGCGCGAGGGGGTGCTCGCGCTGGCCGACGACCTCGACGCGGCGGAGCGGAGCGCGGTCGAGACCTACGAGCTCGCCGGCCGCATTCCGAACCGTACCGTGCGGAGCATGACCGCCAGCGCCCTCGCCCAGATCCACCTGATGCGCGGCGAGTACGCAGAGGCGAAGCGGTGGGCGGAGGAGAGCCTCGAGATCGCCGAGGCGATCGCCAACCTCGGGGCCCTGCCCGCGGCGGCGGCCGTGGCAATCCTCGCACGGCTTGCGCTTGGGGAGACGACCGCGCCGGAGCGCTACCTCACGGCGATCGACGAGGGTCTGGCGGGCTCGAGCTCGCCGCAGCTGAACGTCCGCTTCATCGCCGACGCGTTCCTGTCGCTCGGCGACCTCGCGCGGGCCGGGCGATACGCCGAGCAGCTGCGCGACCGTCCGTTCGGCGGCCGGCTGCGGGAGGCCCTCGTCGCGACCACGCTTGGCGAGATTGCGGCGCGTCTCGGGCGCGCCGAGGAGGCCGAGGGCTGGTACCGGCGGGCGATCGGTGTCGCCGAGGCGATCGGCGCCCGCTCGGTGCTCGCGATCGCAACCCTCGGCACGGCCGAGCTGGCGGCGGCGGCGGGCACGCATCCACCGGGCGCGCGCCAGCTCGAGCAGGCGCTCGCCGTCGTCCGTGCCCTTCGGCTCGAGCGCTACCGGCCGCGCCTCGAGCGCGTGATCGCCGGCGCGGGCGCGGCGGTGGTCGTGTCGTGACCGCGCTCCACCCCGCCCGCTGGTGGCACGCGGAGGGGCAGGGGAAGCTGCGCTGTACGCTCTGCCCGCGGTACTGCCTGATCGGCGAGGGCCAGTCGGGCTTCTGCTACATCCGCCAGCACCACGCCGGGCGGCTGTGGAGCACCGGCTATGGCCGGCCGAGCGGCTTCGCCGCCGACCCGATCGAGAAGAAGCCGCTCAACCATTTCCTGCCCGGGGAGCGCGTGCTCTCCTTCGGCACGGTCGGTTGCAACCTCGGCTGCAAGTTCTGCCAGAACTGGGACATCAGCAAGGCGCGCGACGAGGAGCGCGGCCTGCGGGCGGTAACGCCCGAGGAGGTGGTCGCGCTGGCGCGCCGCACCCGCTCGGCCGGCATCGCCTACACCTACAACGACCCGGTGATCTGGGCGGAGTTCGCGATCGACGTCGCCCGCGCGGCGCGCGCCGCCGGGCTGGTCAACGTCTTCGTCACCGCCGGCTACGTGACCGGCGAGGCGCGCCCCGAGCTCTTCGAGTACATGGACGCGACCAACGTCGACCTGAAGGCCTTCACCGAGGAGTTCTACCACCGCATCACGCTGTCGCACCTCCAGCCAGTCCTCGAGACGCTGGTCTGGCTCTGCCGCGAGACCACGGTGTGGACCGAGGTCACGACGCTCCTGATCCCGGGCCTCAACGACGGCGACGAGGAGATCGGGCGCGAGTGCGACTGGGTCCTCGAGCATCTCGGCCCCGACGTGCCGCTGCACTTCACGGCCTTCCACCCCGACTACCGCATGCTCGACCGCCCGCGCACGCCGGCGGCGACGCTCGGGCGGGCCCGCGCGATCGCCCGCGCGCGCGGCATCCGCTACTGCTACGTCGGCAACGTGCACGACGCCGAGGGGCAGACCACCTTCTGCGCGAGCTGCGGGGCGGTGCTCATCGCGCGCGACTGGCACGCCGTCCGCCTCTACCGCCTCGACGGCAACCGCTGCGTCGAGTGCGGCGCCGTGCTGCCCGGGCGGTTCCATCCTGGACGCCACGACGGGGACGAGCGGCTCACGCCCGGCACCCGGTTCGCCGTCTCCCTCTGAGGGCAGCCGCCGCCGTGCGCCACGCGGCACGCGTTGCGTGGTGCGCTGTGCCGCGCGAGTGGCGACGGCGGCATGCCGCCGCCGCTCGCCCGCGCGCGGCAGGCCGTCTTTTCGCTGCCTTTCCGGCGGCGCGGAACGTGCATCCTGACCGTTCGCCGGAAAGCGTCCGGGACGGAGGCGGAGGTCATGCGGAGGCAGCGGAACCAGACCATGCGGCTTGCGGCAGCGGTGTTCGCGAGCGCGCTCGTCGGGCTCGTGGCGGCGGCCCCGGCGCACGCCGGCTGCGGCTGCGACAAGCCACCGCCGCCCAAGGCGGCGGTGCGCCCCTTCGTCGGCTGGACGAATCAGATGATCACGCTCTTCGACAGCCGCCTGGTGCCGGGCCAGTTCTACTCGGTCGAGTTCCTGGCGGCGGACGGGACCTCGGATTGGAGCCGCGGCAAGGTGAGGTCGAAGCGCGACCTGGCCGACGGCCAGTACCGCGCGCAGCTCCGGGTCTCGGTCGGGGCAGTGTCCCTCGGACCGTGCCAGATCAACGTGTACGGCATGCCCAACGGCGGGTCGACGAACGTCACGACGTTCCTCTACGGTCTCGGCGACGACCAGTTCACGGTGACGGCGTCCCCGATCGCGCTACGCGACATCGACGAGACCGTGAGCCAGGGCGGCTACCAGGCCGGCGTCGGGCGGGACGGCTCGGTGTACATTCCCGTGGACGTCACCGGCGTCAGCGCGGCGACCACCTTCACCGGCACCGGGCTCGGCTTTCCGCTCGCCTTCGGCTCGTCCAACGTCGCCATGTACAACGATCAGGGCTTCCTGATGCAGCTGCTCGACCCGAACGTGCCGGGCCTCTTCCAGATCTCGGCCGGGGACGCGCTCACGAGCAACACGCTCTCGTACTGGCGGCACGAGTTCGCCACGTACAAGCAGGCGCACCGTCAGGTGGACGCCTACTACACCGACAACGATCCCAACTGGCACGCGGACGGCACCCGTCACGTCAACCACAACCTGATCGTGGTCGCCATTCGCGGCAAGCTGGCCGACGGTACGGCGCCGATGCCCGGCGCGACCCCGCCGTTCCAGCTCGTCGTCACCTCCACGCCGGCCGAATAGCGGTCGACCCGGCCCGCGCGGAGCTCATCCCCCATCCGGCGGCGGATGCACCCGGTGCTCCGCCGCCGTTTTTTCGAGCGCGCGCGCGATGCGCAGCGCGAGCCCGTCGCGGCCGGCCGCCGCGACGATCTGCACGCCGAGCGGCAGGCCCCCGCTCGTGCCCGCCGGGAGCGCGACCGCCGGCAGGCCGGTCAGGTTCGCGGCGCCGGTATACGCCGCGCAGAAGCCGGCAAGCCGCGTCTCGTCGTCCGTCTCGATGCGCGGCGCCGTGAACGGGACGGCCGGCAGCACCAGCGCATCGACCTCGGCGAACGCCGCGGCATAATCGCGGCAGACGAGCTGCCGCTCGCGCTGCGCGGACACCCAGCCCGCGGCGTCGAGCACGGGTGTCATCTCGCGCATGCGGGCGACCTGCGGGCTCAGGCGCCGCGGCCGGTCGCCGAGCCGCGCCTCGAGCGCCACCTCGCCTTCGATGGCGAACATCGCCATCACGACCGGCAGCACGAGCTCGTGGTGTGGCATCGGCACCTCGACGACGCGCGCGCCGAGGGCTCGGAGCCTCCCGAGCGTCGCCTCGATGGTGGTGCGGACCGCGGGCGCCGGGTGCGGGCGGAAGACGTCCGGGCTCGTGCCGAGGCAGAGGCCGTCGACGCCGGCCTCGAGGTCCTCGAGGAGGTCCGGCACCGGGCCGGGCCGCGAGTAGGCGTAGGCCGGGTCGAAGCCCGCCAGCGCCTGCGCCACGATGGCCGCGTCACGGACGGTCCGCGCGAGCGGCCCCGGCACCGAGAAGGAGGAGTCGCCGCCCCCCGTGTGGCCGCGGTTGCTGATCAGGCCGAGCGTCGGCTTGAGGCCGACGACGCCGCAGAACGCGGCGGGGACGCGGATGGACCCTCCGCCGTCGGTCCCCACGTGCAGCGGTCCGAGCAGCGCCGCCGTCGCGGCGGCTGCGCCGCCGCTCGACCCACCCGGGACGTGGTCGAGGTTCCACGGGTTGCGCGTCGGGCCGAAGAAGTAGTTGTTGGTCGTGACCCCGCGGCCGAATTCGTGCGTCGCCGTCTTCCCGACGATGATCGCGCCTGCGGCGCGCAGGCGCTCGGGGACGGCGCCGTCGGCCGCCGGCACGTGATCGCGGAACATGCCCGACCCGTAGGTCGTGCGGAGCCCCGCCGTGTCGATCAGGTCCTTCACGCCGGCGGGAATGCCGTGCAGCGGGCCGCGATACCGGCCGGCGGCGATCTCGTGCTCGGCGGCGCGCGCCGCGGCGCGCGCCTCGTCGACCGGGACGAGCGTGGTGAAGGCGTTCAGCCGCGGGTCGACCGCCGCGATGCGCGCGAGCACCGCGTCCAGCAGCTCCACGGGAGAGACCTCCCGCCGCTGTATGAGAGCGGCGGCCTCGGCGAGCGACAGACGGACGAGCGCGGGATCGACCACCCGGGTTCTCTATCACGCCCGCCGCGCGGAGACACGGCGCGTCAAGCCCCTGGCCCCGGCCAGATGCGCGGGGCAATATGGCGGGGTGGCCGAGCGCGGCTTCATCCTGACGCCCACCTACCGCGTCGTCGGCGGCCGTCCCGAGGTCCACCTGTACGGCGTCCTCGAGGGCGGCGAGCCGGCGCTGATCGTCGACGACCGCCAGGCGCCCTACTTCTTCATTCGCGCGGCCGACGCGGGCCCGGCGGCGGGCCTCGCGGGAGGCGCGCGCATCGTTCCAGCCGACCTCGTCACCTTCGCCGGGGAGCCCGTGGCGCGCATCGAGATCGCGCGGCCGGCCGACGTGCCGCCGCTGCGCGCCCGTCTCGGCGACGCCGGCATCGAGTGCTTCGAGGCCGACCTGCGCTTCGCCTACCGCTACCTGATCGACCGCGGCGTGAAGGGTGGATTCCGGGTCGAGGGGCCGTTCGAGCGCCGCTCCGGCGTGGGGCGCGTCTACCGCAACCCCCGGCTCGAGCCCGCCGACTTCGCCCCGCGCCTGCGGGTGCTCTCCCTCGACATCGAGACGAGCCTCGACGCGAGCCGGCTCTACTCGATCGCGCTCGCGGGCGCGGGCGGCGAGCGCGTGCTGCTGATCGGGCGATCACCGGTCGCGGGAGCCGACGTCTTCCCCGACGAGCGCGCCCTCCTCGCCGAGTTCCTCGCCCACGTCCGCCGCGTCGACCCCGATGTGCTGACGGGATGGAACGTGTGCGAGTTCGACCTGGCGGTGCTCCTGCGGCGCTGCCGGCGCTACGGGCTCCGCTGCGCGCTCGGCCGCACCGAGGACGAGGTCGAGATCCGCCGCGACCAGAACTTCACGCGCGAGCCGCGCGCCATCCTGTGCGGGCGCCAGGTGCTCGACGGGCTGGCGCTCATGCGGAGCGCCTTCCTGCGTCTCGAGGACTATCGCCTGGAGACCGCCGCGCAGGCGCTGCTCGGCCGGGGCAAGCTCTTCGGGCCCGAGGACCGCGGCGCCGACATCGAGAAGGCGTACCGCGAGGACCCGGCGCGTCTCGCCGCCTACAACCTCGAGGACGCGCGCCTCGTGCTCGCCATCCTGGAGAAGACGGCGCTCGTCGAGCTGGCCGTCAAGCGGAGCCTCCTGACCGGCATGCAGGTCGACCGCGTGGGGGCGTCGATCGCCTCGGTCGACTCGCTCTACCTCGGCGAGCTGAGAGCGCGCGGGCGGGTGGCCCCGTCGGTGCGGGCCGCGGCGGAGGGAGACGACGCCGGCATCGTCGGCGGGCTCGTCCTCGACTCGGTGCCGGGCCTCTATCGCAACATCCTCGTCTTCGACTTCAAGAGCCTCTACCCGAGCCTCATCCGGACCTTCAACATCGACCCGCTCACGTTCGTCGCCGACGGTGCCGCCGCGGGCGCGCTCCGCACCCCGGGCGGGGCCGCCTTCCGGCGCGACGAGGCCGGCATCCTGCCGGGGCTCGTCGCGCGCCTGGCCGAGGAGCGGGCGCGCGCGCGCGGCGCCGGCGACGGGGTGGCGGCGCAGGCGATCAAGATCCTCATGAACTCGCTCTTCGGCGTGCTCGGCTCGCCCGCGTCGCGGCTCTTCTCGCCGGCGGTGGCGAACGCCATCACGACGGCCGGCCAGCACGTCATCCGGCTCGCCGCCGCGGCCGTCGCCGAGCGCGGCCAGCGCGTGATCTACGGCGACACCGACTCGCTCTTCGTCGACGCCGGAGAGCCGGACACCGCGCGCGCGGCGGCGCGGGCCGAGGAGCTGCGCGACGGGATCGGCCGGGACGTCGCCGCGGCGCTGACGCGCGACTTCGGCTGCACGAGCCACCTCGAGCTGGAGTTCGAGAAGGTCTACGCCCGCTTCTTCATGCCCGAGATCCGCGGCGGCGCCATGGGCAGCAAGAAGCGCTACGCGGGGCTCGTGGTCGGGCCCGCGGGCGAGACGCTCGAGATCGTCGGGCTCGAGGCCGTGCGGCGCGACTGGAGCGAAGTGGCGCGCCGCTTCCAGCGCGCGCTCCTCGACCTCGTCTTCCACGACCGTCCCGTCGCGGAGTTCATCCGCACCTTCGTCGCGGACCTGCGCGCCGGCCGCTTCGACGCCGAGCTCGCCTACCGGAAGGCGATCCGCAAGCCGCTCGCCGAGTACACGAAGACGACGCCGCCGCACGTGAAGGCGGCGCGCAAGCAGACGGGCGCGACGGGCCGCATCGTCACCTATCTCGTGACGCGCGCCGGGCCCGAGACGGTGGGCGAGACGACCGCACCGCCGGACTACGACCACTACGTCGCCCAGCAGCTCCGGCCGATCGCCGACGCGATCCTGCGCTTCCTCGGCGGCCCGGACTTCGATGCCATCGTCGGCGCGCGCCGCCAGCTCTCGCTGTTCTCGTAGCCCTCAGCCGAGGCGCGCGAGCGCCCGGCGGGCCGCCGCGAGGCCGGCATAGGCCCCGATGTCGAGGACGGCAGCGGGCGCCTCGAGCGTGGACGACGCGAGATAGAGCCCGTCGATGCCCGGGACCTCGAGCCCGTGCCGGACGACCGGCGCCCACGCCCAGCTCATCGACTGCGGCGCCGTGACGTACTGGTAGGCGCTCCACTCGAGGCACGCGTCGAGGTCGGCGTAGAAGCGGCGGAGGTAGGCGATCGCCTCATCGAGCGCCGCGCGCGCTGCCGTCCACGGCTGGCCGGCGGTCGAGCCGCCGCGGAAGAAGCGCGCCATGACGAGGGAGAGGAGGTGCCGGCCGGCCGGGGCGGCGTGCCGGCTGGTGAGCGAGGTGATCTGGTAGCCGCCGCGGTACACCCGCTCGGGCCCCGCCAGCAGGCGGTTCCAGCCGGCATGGTCATCGGGGTGCCCGGTGACGCGCACGGCCGGCAGCCGCCGGAGACCGGCCTGCCAGCCGACGAGGTCGGCGCGATGCGCCTTCAGCCGCCACGCGGCGGCGGCGAGGTCGGGTGGAAAGAGCCGCTCGTCGATCAGGTCGAAGTTCTCCCACACCGGGTAGGTGCTGATCGCGACCGGCGCCCGCACCTCGCGCACCAGGTTCGCGCGGTCGACCGCCACCGCGCCGCGCACGCGGCCGCCGTCGACGACGATCTCGACCGGCTTCCAGCCGAGCGCGATCTCGCCGCCGTGGGTCCGGAGGGCACGCGCCCACGGCTCGATCAGCCCCTGCATGCCGCCCACCTCGCCGTCGTCGGGGATGAAGGCGCCGCCCGCCGCCCGGCGCTGGAGGAACTGCATGAAGCGGCCGGCCGACGCCTCCTCGGGATGGCTGTGGAAGACGACCGCGGCCATGAGGAGGATCGCCTGCCGCACCTCCGCGCTCCGCGTGTGCGCGCCGAGCCAGGCGCCGAGCGTCTCCGGGATCGCGCGCGCCACCTCGTCCGGCTCGGCGGCGGCGAGACGGCCGACGAGCGCCCGGAGCTCCTCCACGCTATCCGCGCCCGGGGAGAGGGCGGCACACGCCATGGCCGCGAGCCCGGCGGCGCTCCAGTCGCCGCCCGTGGTGACGCCGCCGTCGGGCAGGTGGTGGACGCGCAGCGGCGCCGTCACGCGACGGAGCGTGACCTCGACGCCGGCCTCGCGCGCCGCCTCGACGCCGTGGTGCCAGGCGACCTGGCAGTCGCCCACGTCGTGCCCGTCGCGGTGGCCGAAGTCGATCCAGTAGCCGTCGTGCGGGACGCTGCCGCCGCGTCCGCCGACCGTGTCGGCGTGCTCGAGGACGACGACGCGCTTCCCGCGGCGGGCCAGGATGGCGCCCGCGACGAGGCCGCCCAGCGCCGACCCGACGACCACCGCATCGGCCTCGAGCTCGCGCCGCTCCATCGGCGCCGGAGGCTCGCACTCGCCGTCGCGGGCTGTCAACCCAACGTCATGCGGCGCGCGCCGGACGCTCAGACCCCGGATGGCTCGAGAACCAGCCGAACGCCACTCCAGATCTCGGCGAGCCTCGGGCGAGAGAGTCGTCCCGCGACCGACTCGATGTCCAGTCGATCGATGGTGGCGATCTGCGTGACGTTGACGACCGAAATCGCCTTGCGGCTCGTGTGCCGCGTGTGTTAGCGCGGCGCATGGACACCGTGATCTTCGACGTCGCCGAGCGCGTGGCGACCATCACGCTCAACCGCCCCGACCGCCTGAACGCCATGAACCAGCAGATGCGCGACGAGCTCCGCGCGTGCTGGCAGCGCGTCAAGGACGATCCCGACGTCTGGGTCGCGATCGTCACGGGCGCCGGCCGGGCCTTCTCGAGCGGCGCCGACGTGGAGGCGCTGGCGACCGGCGGCTTCGTCAAGCCCGACCGCTGGCGCGAGCTCGCCATCCACGAGGGAATCGCGCTCCTGCCGACGCCGCGCCGCATGCGCGTGCAGAAGCCCGTGATCGCGGCCGTGAACGGTGTCGCCGCCGGCGTGACCCTCGACCTCGTCACGGAGGCCGACATCCCGATCGCCTCGGAGCACGCGGAGTTCGTGGATCCTCACGTCTCGCTCGGCTACGTCTCGTCGCACGAGATGGTGAACATGGCGCGCCGCGTCCCGGTGGCGGTGTGCCTGCGGATGGCGCTCCTCGGCAGGCACGAGCGGATGAGCGCGCGGCGGGCGTACGAGGTGGGGCTGGTGACCGAGGTCGTACCGCACGAGAGCCTGATGGACCGCGCGCAGGAGCTGGCCGCGCTCGTCTTGAAGAACGCCCCGCTCGCGGTCTGGGGCACGAAGATGGCGATCGTCCAGGGCCTCGGGCTGCCGATCCCCCAGGCGGAGGAGATCGCCGCCGGCTACCTCGAGGTCGTCGAGCAGAGCGAGGACCACGCCGAGGGCCCGCGTGCCTTCGTCGAGCGCCGCGAGCCTCGCTGGAAGGCGCGCTGAAAGCCGCGTGGCGGATCAGCCGGCGCGCGGCGCCAGCCGGCGGAGTACCGGCCGCGCCCGCGGCGCGTGGGCCAGGGCCCGCGTCGCGCCGGTCAGGATGGCGGACGCGATGTCGATGCGCAGGTCCCACTCCGCCGCCGTGGCCCACCGGCTTCGCCACGCCGCGAGGCCGGCGCGCCGCACGGCGCGGCGATGGCGGTCCGGCGTCTCCCAGTCGAGCCCGCGGCACTCGAGGTAGGCGATCTCGCGCGCCAGGCCGACGATGAGCGCCGCCCACTCGCCGTAGACCGCGGCGTCGCGCGCGCGCGAGCGGGCCAGGAGCCGCGTGACGAGCGCATCGGTGGCGACGAAGGACGGCACCAGGAGGTCGATCCGGCCCACGAGCCCGAGGCGTCCGGCGAGCAACCGGTTCGCGACGGCCTCGGTCGCGTAGAGCGGGACGTGATGTGAGCGATGGGCCTTCTCGGTTCGCCCGAGGACGAGAACCGGATGGCGGCGGGCGGCGCGGAGCACGGCCGCGAGCTCGCGCGGCGCGCGCCGCACCCAGTGCAAGGCGCGATCGAAGTCGACGTAGTGGACGCGGGGCGCGCCGGTCGCCAGCGCCCGTCTGAGCGCGAGACGGTAGAGGGGGCCGCGCCGGTTCGACGGCGGGGTGCCGGCGTGCACGCCGGCGCTGGCGAGGAGCGCGGTGACGCGGGCGTCGGTCGGAGGGCTCGTCGCTACCACGACGCCGCGATAGAGCGCGTGCAGCCGCGGCAGCAGCCGCTCGACGTCTTGCCGCAGGGCCCCGGAGGAGTCGTGCAGCGTGGCCGCGAGCGCCACGTCCGTCGGCCGGACGGGTCGTGACACCGGCAATCACCCCAGATCGGGACGAGAGCCGTCGAGCGGGCGGACCTTCCGCAGCTGCTCGGCGAATACCGTCGGGTCGGTGGTCGGCAGCTCGCAGCGGCGGCGCTCGCAGACGTAGGCGGTGGGTCTGCCGCCTTGCGCCACCTTCCCCTCGACGAGCGGGACGAGGTGAGCGACGCGCTCGGTGTCGGACGGCACGACGAGCACACGGTTCGGCACGAAGGTACCCCGGACCGCCCGCAGGAGAGGCTCCGCCGCCGCACGTCCGCCTGCCGTCACGATGACGATCTCCTTCGGCGTGTCCAGCGCGAAGTCGAGCGCCAGGAGCATCTCGGAAAGGCCCGTCGGCGCCCGGCCGAGGACGTCGCCGAAGGCGGCGAGCGCCCGCTCGGCGCGCTGGCGGTAGCGCTCGTCGCCGGTGAGCTCGGAGAGCCGGAGGAGGTTCATGATCGCGACCGAGTTGCCCGACGGCTCGGCGCCGTCGCTGCTCGGCTTCTCGCGGGCGAGCAGCGCCTCGCCGTCCTCTGCCGTCCGGAAGAAGCCGCCGGCCTCCCGGTCCTCGAAGCGCGCGCCCAGCACGCCGTCGAGCGCGATCGCGGCCTCGAGCCAGCGGGACGCGCCCGTCGCCTCGTAGAGATCGAGGAGGCCGGCGCCGAGGAACGCGTAGTCCTCGAGATAGCCGGGCGGGCCCGCACGTCCGTCCTTCACGGCCCGCGGGAGCCGCCCCTCGCGGTCGCGGTGCGCGAGGAGGAACTCGGCGGCGCGCGCCGCGCGCGCCGTGTACTCCTCGTCGCCGAGCGTGAGCCCGGCGCGGGCGTAGGCGGAGATCATGAGGCCGTTCCAGCCGGCGAGGATCTTCTCGTCGCGAGGCGGCGGCGGCCGGCGACTCCGTGCGGCGAGGAGGAGGCGCCTGGCCTCGTCGAGCGCCCGCTCGGCCTCGGCGGGCGGCAGCCCGAGCTGCCGCGCCACGTCGCTCAACGGCTTCGGATTCGGCAGGATGCTGCGTCCGTGGAAATTGCCGGCCGGCGTGACGCCGTAGTACGCGATGGCGAGCGCCGCGCGGTCGGCCCCGACGGCCGCCTCGATCTCGGCGGGCGTCCAGGTGAAGAACCAGCCTTCCTCGGCACGGCCGTCGGCGTTCGGGCTGTCGGCGTCGGTGGCGGCGTAGAAGCCGCCCTCGGGCGCCGTCATGTCCCGCGCGACGTAGGCGAGGATGTCGCGCACGATGCCGGCGAACTCCTCCCGCCCGGTCGTCTGGTAGGCGTCGAGGTAGGCGAGGGCGAGGAGCGCGTTGTCGTAGAGCATCTTCTCGAAGTGCGGCACGAGCCAGCGCGCGTCGGTGGCATAGCGGTGAAAGCCGCCGCCGACCTGGTCGTGCATTCCGCCGGCCGCCATCTTCTCGAGCGTCAGGGTCGCCATGCGGAGCGCCTGCGCGTCGCCCGTCCGGCGGTGGTAACGGAGCAGGAAGCGGAGCGGGAGGCCGCTCGGGAACTTCGGCACGCGATCGGCGCCGCCGTTCGCGGCGTCGAAGTGCGCCGCGGCCTCGCGCGCGGCCGCATGCAGCACGGCGGCGGTCGGGAGGCCGCTCGGCCCGCCGGGCCCGACGCTCCGCCGGACGCGCTCGGCGACGTCGGCGGCGGCATCCGCGACGCGCGACGGCTGGCGGTCGAAGGCGTCCTTCAACGTCTTCAGCAGCGTCAGGAAGCCCGTCCGCACGCCCCGCTCGCCGTCATGCGGGGGAAAGTAGGTGCCGCCGTAGAACGGCTGGCGCTCGGGGGTCAGCCAGACGGTCATCGGCCAGCCGCCGCCGCTGCCCATCGCCTGCACCGCGGTCATGTAGAGGCTGTCGACGTCGGGACGCTCCTCGCGGTCGACCTTGATGGCGACGTAATTCTCGTTCAGGTAACGCGCGATCTCCTCGTCCTCGAACGACTCCTCCTCCATCACGTGGCACCAGTGGCAGGTCGAGTAGCCGACGCTCAGCAGCACCGGCCGCTCGAGACGCTTGGCCGCCTCGAACGCTTCGTCGCCCCAGGGATACCAGTCGACCGGGTTGTGCGCGTGCTGGCGGAGGTAGGGGCTCGACTCGAGCACGAGGCGGTTGGTGTAGAGCGGCGCGCCGTCGGGCCGGAGGTGGCGGGTGTGAGGCGGCTCGCCTGCATGCTGCGCGGCCGCGAGCGCGGCGACCAGGCGGGCGTCGAAGGGCGGCGCGCCGGGCAGCGGGTTCGTGATCTCTCGGCCGCGCCGGCAGGCGAGGGCAGCCAGGAGGACCGTGAGCCTCAGCCGACTTGCGGCATGACTTCGCGTGCGAACCATGCGACCCGCTCGAGGAACTCGGTGAGGCTCCGCGCGCCGAGCCCGACGTGGAACGACGTCGCTCCGGCCGCCAGCCACCGGCCGGCCTGCTCGACGACGGACGTCGATTGCGCGTCGGGTGCGACGGCGAGCGGCGCGACCAGCTCGAACGGGGCGGTCGTCGTTCGCTCGGCGCGGGCGTAGGCGGCAGCGGCGGCGAAGTCGTCGGGCGTGAGCTGCCACGGGATCCAGCCGTCGGCGTGGCGGGCGGCGCGGCGCACGGCGGCCTGCGAGTTGCCGCCCACCCAGATGGGCGGCCGCGGCCGCTGCGCCACGCGCGGCGCCACCATGACGTCGCGGAAAGCCACCGTCTGGCCGTCGAAGCCCGCGACCTCCTGCTCCCAGGCCGCGGTGATCGCATGGATGTACTCGTCGGTCACGCGGCCACGCCGGGCGTAGTCGGCGCCGAGGACCGCGAACTCGGGCTTCAGGTGCCCACTGCCGACGCCCAGGATCAGCCGTCCGCCGGAGAGGTGGTCGAGCGTGCCGTACTGCTTGGCGACGACGAGCGGGTGGCGATAGGGCAGCACCAGCACGTGCGAGAGGAGGGCGATCCGCGTGGTCGCGCCGGCGACGAAGGCGAGCGTGCTGCCCGCGTCGTACCAGGTGGCGCCCATGGTGTCGGCGCGCGACGCCGGCACCAGCACGTGGTCGCTGCACGACACCCAGGCGAAGCCGGCGCGCTCGGCCGCGCGCCCGGCCTCGACGAGCTCGGCGCCGCCCACCTCGCGCTCCCACGGCTGGCTGCGCGACGGGATCTGCTGCACGCCGGGGAGGCCGAGGCCGAAGCGGCGCATCGCGTGTCCCATAGCAGGCAGGGGTCGGCCTTCACAGGGCCGTGCCGCACGGGGTTCCCGCGCGGCGAGCCTGCGGATATAAACGTGGAGCATGGACGCACACGAGCACCACGCGAAGGCGAAGCGGGTGGTCGTGTGCGCCGTCCTGACCGTCAGCGACACCCGTACGGCCGAGACCGACACCAGCGGGACGTGCATCCAGGCGCTCCTCGAGCAGGCCGGGCACCGGGTGGCGAGCTACACGATCCTGCCGGACGAGCCCGCGCGCGTCCGCGCGCACGTGCAGGGCGTGCTCGGCGACCCCGAGGTGGACGTCGTCATCCTGAACGGCGGCACCGGCCTCGCTCCGCGCGACCGGACGTACGAGGCGATCGTGGATCTCCTCGAGAAGCAGCTCGACGGCTTCGGGGAGCTGTTCCGCATGCTCTCCTACCCGCACGTGGGAGCCGCCGCCATGCTGTCGCGTGCCGCGGCCGGCGTGGCGCACGGCAAGGTCGTGGCCGCGCTCCCGGGCGCGACCGCCGCCGTCGAGCTGGCCATGACCAAGCTCCTGCTTCCCGAGCTCGGCCACATGGTGCAGTTGCTGCGCGGTTGAGGCATGCGAGTCCGGCTGCGGTTCTTCGCCGTGCTGCGGGAGCAGATGGGCGCCTCCTCCGCACGGGCGGTCCCCGCCGGGACGACGGTCGGGGCGCTGTGGCGGAGCGTCGTGGCGGAGCGGCCCGAGCTGGATGCCATCCCGGTCCGCTTCGCGGTGAACCAGACCTACGTCGAGGCCTCGCATCGCCTGGCGGAGGACGACGAGGTCGCGGTCTTCCCGCCGGTCAGCGGCGGGTGAGCGGCTCGGCGCCGTCGGCCACCCGGACCGCGGCGCGCGCGGGGAACCGCTCCGGGTGGAGTATCCCGGCAAGCAGCTCGAGGCTGTCGACGATGCGCGGGCCGGGACGGCTCAGGTACACCGAGCCGTCGACGGCGTAGACCTCGCCCGCGCGCACCGCGGGCAGGTCGTCCCACCCCGGCTGCCGTCGCAGGATCGGCACGTCTGCCAGCGTGCGCTCCACCCGGTAGCCGCAGCAGGCGAGCACGAGGACCTCGGGCGACGCCGCCCGGACGTCCTCCCACGAGACGCGGGCTGCGTCCTCGCCCTTTCGGCCGAGCGGCTCGACGCCGCCCGCGATCTCGACCAGCTCGGGCGTCCAGTGCCCGCTCCGGAAGGGCGGGTCGATCCACTCGAGGACGACGCAGCGACGCCGGGGCGCGCCGGTGGCCCGGGCGCGTACCGCCTCGACGCGCGCGCCGAGCGCGGCGACGACGGAGGCCCCTCGCTCGCGGACGCCGAGCGCGTCGGCCACCGTGCGCACGTCCCGCATGATGTCGGCGAGGCTCGACGGATCGAGGTCGACGACGCGCGGCGGCCCGGGCAGCGTCTCGGCGAACGCCTGCACGCTCGCGTAGCCGACGGCGCACACGTCGCACAGCCGCTGGGTGATGATGACCTCGGGCTCGAGGCGGCGGAGAAGCGCCTCGTCGAGCGTGTAGAGCGTGCCGCTTCGTCGGAGCGAATCGGTGACCCACCGGTCCACCTCGGCGCTCGGCAGGCCGGACTCGTGGATCGGGCAGTGGGTGGCCCGCGGCTTGGCGTTCACCTCGGGCGGGAAGTCGCACTCGTGGCTGACCGCGACGACGTGATCGAGCATGCCGAGCGCGGCGACGATCTCGGTGGCGGCGGGGAGGAGGGTGACGACCCGCACGTTCGTCACGCGTCGCCCCGCTCCAGCTGCGGGAGGCCGTCGGTGATGGTGAACCAGGGTGCCTTCGACCCGACCCAGACGTGGAGCAGGGGGCGTACACCCGGATCCTCGTCGAGGGTCCCGAGCCGAACACGGCGGAACTCCGGGTGGTCGCGCCGGCGGCTGTAGACGGGTGAGCCGCAGCGAGAGCAGAACGCCCGGAACTGACCGGGAGAAGACTCGTACTCGCGGACCAGGTCTGCGCCTGCTCTCAGGTGGAAGTCCGCGGCGGAGATGCCGGCGTTGGTCGCGAACGCGCTGCCGCTGGCGCGCCGGCACTGCAAGCAGTGGCAGAAGCTCGGCGAGCCGATCTCGCCGGTGATCTCGAAGCGCACGCCGCCACAAAGACAACCTCCGGTGAGCATGCGCGCGAGGATCGCGCCACCCGGCGCTCGATTCAAGAGCCGCGCTGCGCCTCGCCCCGGGTCCGTTTTCTTATATTGACACCCGCCCGCGCACGGCAGTAAGCGGGACGGGCCGGCTCGCCCGAGCCTGGCCCTCCGGGTGTGTCGCCTCGAGGTTCCCCAACGGAGAAGAGCCATGAAGGGTCTCCTGCAACTCGCCCTCGGCAGCCTGCTGGTTCTCCTGACGAGCGGCGCCCTCGCCGCGCCGCCGACCCCCGGCCAGCACTTCGATTGCAGTGACGGAGGGTCGGGCGTCTCGTGCGCGAGCGACGACCCGGGCTGCGTCCCGCAGACCAAGGACGACCCATCGGGCGGCGTCGCCGCGACCCTCAAATGCGGCGACGCGATCGCGAAGGCGTTCGGTGCGGCGGTCAGAGCCGTCATCAAGTGCCACAAGGCCATGGCGGACTCCGTCCTGAAGGGCTCGCCGGTCGACGACGAGGCCTGTGAGAGCGGGCCTGGCAAGTCAGCCAAGGGGAAGCTCGACGCGGCGATCACCAAGGTAGGGCCGGTCTGCACCTCCACCCAGCTGACGCTGGCGGCGGCGGAGGAGGCGACGCTGTTCGCGAACAAGTCGAATCCGCTCTCGCTCGACGCGCAGGCGGCGGCCGTCTACTGCGACGGCTCGATGCCGATCGACCCGGCGGGCGCGGGGGGCGACGACGCCGGCACGATCGACTCGACGGCGGCGGATGCGAAGGACCGGCTCAAGTGCGCCGACACGGTGGGCTCGGAGCTCGGCAAGCTCGCCGCCGCGGCGATCAAGTGCCACATCAAGCTCGCTGACAGCGACTTCAAGGCCAAGGACTTCGACGAGAACGTGTGCGAGGAGCTCGACCCGGTGAAGGGCAAGTCCGCGCTGCAGAAATACAATGCGGCGATGACGAAGCTCACCTCGAAGGGCATCTGCACCCAGAGCTGCCTGACGGAGCCGAACCGGCTCGCGCTCGGGCAGAACATCCTGGCGCAGGTCGAAGCGGGCAACCAGATCACCTACCCGTGTGCCGGCACGACCTCGACGACGACGACCACGACGACCACCTCGAGCACCACGACCACCTGCCCGCCGATGAGCTGCAGCTGCGCGGGCGGCACGCCGTCGACCTTCAGCTTCACGACCGTCATCGGCTCCGGCACCTGCGGCCATCTCGACGGCGACGGGAACCCGAACATGTACTCGCTCGCCTGCGGTGGGCTCTACTTCGGCGGCGCGGGGGTGGGCGTGCCCCTGCCCTCGAAGGTGCCCGACTATGGGAGCTCGTTCCTCAACGCCTGCTGCAGCGGGACGACGCTCACGTTGAGCGGCACCTCGTCCGCCCAGGCGGGCGGGAACCGCTGCATCCAGGGGTTGTCCTCGAAGCGCGGGATGTCCTGCACGACCAACAGCGACTGCGCGGGGCCGTGCAGCCTCAACTCGGACTGCTCGCCCGGCGGGACGTGCTCCGGCGGCGGCACCTGCACCAGCGCGAAGTGCGCGCTGCTGCAGTGCACGAACGCCGGCTGCCTCTACGGCCCGCCGCTGCCCATCCCCAACGCGGCGCACAACAGCGCGGCGACGAGCACCTGCGTCATCAACACCATCACCGCCAACGGCAGCGGAACGGCGGACTGCTCGGCGGGTTCGGTGACGGCGCTCAACCTGCCGCTCAGCTCGGCGCTCTTCCTGGATTCGGACCTCATGACGATGCGGTGCAGCGGCGGCTCCAACGCGGGCGCAAACTGCACCGGCAACGGCGGCTGCGGCACCGTCGCCGCCGGCACGCCGTGCCCCGGGGGCACCTGTGTCAATGACACGGGTCGTTGTCGCAACGGCTTCGGGGACCCCGCCGACACGCCGTGCTGCTCGGACACGGACTGCGGCGGTGGCGCGGGGGTCTGCGAGACGGGCAGGTGCCAGGGCGGCTCGAACGCCAACTTCGGCTGCATCACCGACGCCGACTGCCCGGGCGGCTCGTGCATCACCTTCATCCAGCCCTGCCCGATCTGCGGCCCCAACAACAAGTGCGACGGCGGCATCAACGATGGCCTGAGCTGCACGCCGGGAGACACCATCCCGGACGGGGACTATCCGACCAGCCACGACTGTCCGCCGCCGCCGGCGGCCAGCCTCGGCGCGCTGCCGATCCCGTACCTGCTCGACACCGGCACCGTCCAGAAGGTGTCGGTCGACCTTCCCGATCAGGCGGCCGTGTTCTGCGGCTTCTGCCGGAGCAAGACCCTCAACACGTTCGCTCGCCGGTGCAACGGCTCGGCCTCGGGCGTCGCCTGCTCGTGCTCCATCGGTACGCCCTGCGTCGCGTGCGGCGGCGACCCGTGTCTCCCCGTGCCGTGCACGTCGAACACCGACTGCTCCACCCTGGGTGCCTTCAACAGCTGCGGCCAGCGCACCTCGGGCGCCTTCACCGCTGTGGACGTGGCCCGCACCATCGTCGAGACGGGTACCACCGCGGGGGCACTGACGACCGGCGGTCTGCCGCAACCCGGCAACCTGGTCAGCATCTTCTGCATCCCGCTGACCTTCAACTCGCTCGTCGACTCGGCCGGCGACCTGCCGGGCCCGGGCGCCGTCGCCCTCCCGGTCACGATGCAGATCCAGTAGCGCTGCAGACGACCCGCGCCGCGCGGCTCCGTGCCGCGTGGCGCGGGGTTCCGCTCCTGCTCGCGCACGGTCCGGGCCGGGTCGAGCGCCGGACAGCCGTCATGACGCTTGGATATCTTCGCCCACGGCGTGCAGGCATTAGGTCGCTCTACATCCCACGGGAGCGATGCGGCTCTCAGCGTCACGCTTCCGGGCACAAAGGCCAACGGAGGCGACGATGACGAGACTCGCGACGGTTCTCGCAGTGGCGGCGCTGTACGCCGGATCGGCCCTTGCTCAGAGCAGCGGCAACTTCACAGACACTGTGGACGACGCCCTGTGTTCGATCAATTCGGCGACTGGAGATGAAAGTTGTACCAACCAAAACGGGACCAACGTCTGCACGACGCCGACCCCCGGCGGCTCTTTGACCGCAGCCATCAAACTCCCGAATTCCAGCCCCGCGCTCCTGGTGACGCCCTCACTCGCGACCGGGCTCTACACCAACATACCGGTGGGCGCCAACTCGGAAACGGCCGCAATCGTAGTGACCGTCACCGACACGTTTGGCATCCCGGCGCAAACCGTGACTCTCAGTCCAGACCAGACGTGCGTGCAGACAGTGGGAACCACGCCTTGCTCAGGCCCGAGCGCCACGTGCAAGTGCGGCGTGGTCTACGACGAGCGCTTCCAGATGGTGACCTCCCTGATGGGCCCTCTCCCCGTCTCTCTCATCCTGAGCACCCTTTCAGCGCACAGCTCAACTTCGTCGAGGCAAACGCACCGGGGGGCACCCACAACGTCACGATGGCATGGTACTTCGGGTGCGACGACGGCAGCGGCCAGCTCGCCACGAGCAAGTGCACCACCACGTTTACACCGGGAACCGCTGCCGCGTGCGCGGGTCCGGGGACGCTCACTGTCCAGCAGGTCCAGAACTTCCACAGGGACAGCCAGGCCCAGAGCACGGGCCCGTGACCGACGGCTCCCCTTTTGATCGGCTGTTGTTGGTGCGCGGCGTCGCCGGCGTGATCGCGTCGGCGGGAGGGGCTTCTTGCGCATGGCGCGGGCAATCCGTACGGTAGCGCGGACTCGCGAAGGCTTCGTTCCCGGAATGCCATGGCCAAGAAGCCCCGGGCATCGACGAGACGCGGGCAGCAGCGGACTGGTGGCACACGCGCAGCGAGTCGAGGCGCGCGACGTTCTGGAGCAGAGCGGACTTCGCCGCCCGCCACGGCGCCGGCCACACGCTGCGACCTGTGTGGCGAGGCGACCAGTGGGGGGCCGCGACATGCCTCGGCGGCTGAATGCTTCGTGGCCCTGCGGCAGGCCCTCGACGCCGCTCGCGAGGAGGTGACGCTGGCGCGTGGCCGCCTGGCACTCGTCGAGCATCGTGCCGGCGGCGCCGAGGAAGCGCTGCGCGCGGTCGCCGAGTTGTTCCGTGGTGACACGACACCGAAGGCGCTGCCTCGGCTCGTGGCACGGATCAAGGAGTTGATCGCGCTGCACGCTGGGAGCCCCGCCAAAGGCTAGGAGCGCGACCCAAGACATCTTGGGTCGCGAACCGGACGCGAGGGTGTTCCGTCGGGATCACGCCCGACTGTCCTGCCGCGGCTGGCGAAGCCAGCGCGGCAGACGAACACGCGCGTTTCCACGGCCGCCGCAGACCGGCCCAATCGCCAACCGGTACGCATGAGCACCGCGAGACCTCTGGAACGGCGCGTGTCCGTTCTGCCGCGCTGGCTTCGCCAGCCGCGGCACGGCGGTCGCGCGTGCCGCGAGCGCCACATGCTCGCGTCCGTGCCCGCGACCCAAGAAGTCTTGGGTCGCGCTCCTAGTCGAAATCAGTCGGTCACCGGCGGCCTGGGCGCTTCCGGCGGGGCGGGCGGTAGATCCCCTTCAGGAAGAGCGCGGTCGTGGCGCGTTCCATGCGGGCAAGCCCCTCCGCGCTGAGGAGGGAGGCGCCGAGGTGCCGCCGCAGGGTGGGTTCGATCAGGAACGCGCCGATGTTGATCAGGATGACATGCAGCGCGGCCCAGTCACGATCAATGTCTGGCCGCAGCAGCTTCTCGGCCGCGAGCTGATCGACCTGTGCCCGCGCCAGGACGAGCAACCGCTCCAACAGCGCGCCGCCAGGTGCATCGCCCTCGAGCAGCGAGCGGCCGATATACGCGAAGACGGCCGGGTTCCTCCGGATGAACTCCGCGATGCGCGCGCCGAGCTGGCGCGCGTCCTCCCCAGGTGATGTCCCGCGCACGGGATCGCCGAACACCTCGATCGCCCGCCCCACGACGAAATCGTCGACCGCGCGACGGAGCCCCGCCTTCGAGCGGAAGTGGTGCTGGACGAGGCCGGGGGAGACCGCAGCCGCCTTCGCCACATCACGGATCGACGTCCCGGCGACCCCCTGCGCAGCGAACGCCTGCAGTGCGGCGTTCCGGATGCGGGCTGCGCTGGTGAGGTCTGAGGGGGCTCTTGCCATACGATCGTATTGTAGATTATACGATCGTATCGTCCGGAACGAGGAACGTCCAACGATGTCGGACACAACGAAGCGGCGCTTCGAGGCGGCCATGGGCCTCGCCTTCCTGGCGCTCATGTCGGTGGCGCTGTTCCTCCCCGGCCAGCCGCCCAAGGCGCAGGATTCCATCGAGACGATCACCGCCGTGCTCCTCAACCGGCGACTGGCGTTCCTCGTGGGCAGCTACGTCGCCGGCCTCGCGGCGATGGCGTACCTCTGGTTCTTGGGCGGCGTCCGCGACTATCTACGGGCGCGCGGTGCCGACGGGCTCGGCGTGGCGGCGTGTGCGGGAGGCGTGTTCGCGATCACCGTAATGCTTCTCGGCATGGCGATGTTCAGCGGCGTGGCGTTCGTCGCAGCACGGCTCGGCGATCCTCCGCTCGTCCGGGCGCTCACGGATACGGGCAACATCGTGATCGAAACGAGCAAGTTCGGGTTCGCGGTCTTCGTGCTCGCCGTGTCATCTTCGGGCTGCGAGGCAGGCGCGTTCCCGCGCTGGCTCGTGCGGCTCGGCATCGCGTCGGTCGTGCTGATGCTCGTGAGCGCCGTCGCGCTCTTTTTGGACCACGGCGTCTTCCAGTTCGGCGGGCTGATCGACCTCGGGGGTGCGGTCCCGGTGCTCGTGTGGATCGGGGGCCTGAGCGTCGTGATGCTCAGGAGCGCGCGATGACGATCGACCTCGCGATGCTGACGGCGAGCGCCGTGCTTACGGGGTGCCTCGTCCTCCCGTACGGCTTCGCCATGTGGACGCAGTGGCGCATCGTCGACGTCCTCGGGAACCGGGAGAACCCGCCACCCCTACCGCCGTGGGCCGAGCGGGCGCGGCGCGCGCACCAAAACATGCTCGAGAACTTCCCGCACTTCGCCGCGCTTGTCCTCGTCGCGCACGTGAGCGGCCTGTCGAACGCACAGACCGCCCTCGGCGCCACCCTGTTCCTCTGGGCGCGCGTCGTGCACGCCGTCGTCTACACGACGGGGGTGTGGCGACTGCGGGCGCTCGCGTATTTCGCGGGGGTGGGCGGGGAGATCCTGATCCTCGTGCGGTTGCTGTCGGCCGCGTAGTCATTCGCCCCGCCTCCCCGCGGTCGGTCCCAGGAAAAAATCTTTCGCAGACACCGATCACTGCGAAGGCGCGCTGGAACATACGGCTCCTGTGGGCTCACCGTTTCGCGAGCGCAAGGGCTCGTCTCGGGCGTGAGCGTCGGGTAAGGTCCGCTCGATGGCGGTTCGCCCGTTCGATCCAGCCACCCAGCAGATGCCGTTCAAGGCCCTTCTGGATCGCGTCTTCAGGACGCGCTGGGGCACCTGGGTCGCGATCAACGTCGGCCAGCGAATCGACCCGTATCTCATGCGCGCCACGCGCGGCCGGGTCCGCATCAGCTTCACGGCGCCGACCATCCTCCTGAGTCACACCGGAGCAAAGACCGGCAAGCGGCGCACTACGCCGCTCCTGTACTTCACTGATGCTGCAAACGTGGTGCTCATCGCCTCTAAAGGCGGGGCGCCGCAGCATCCCGCCTGGTATCACAACCTGAAGGCGCACCCGGAGGTCGAAGCCTCCACGGACGGTCGGCCCGAGCGGTACGTCGCCCGCGAGGCCGAAGGTGCCGAGCGCGACCGTCTCTGGAGACTCGCGATGAAGCTCTACTCCGGCTACGAGGAATACCAGGCGCGGGCGACGAATCGCCGCATTCCGGTCATCGTGCTCGAACCTGCCAAGCGCTAACCGCGCTGCCGGCCCATCTGCTCCCACGCGGCCTGTGCCCCGCCGTCCTCGAGATGGCGCTCAGTGTGCTCGGACGATGCTGAGAATCATCCCGAGTCCCGCACCGGCCACGATCAGCCACGTCGAATTCAGCCGGAAGCGGAGGAGGATGGCGCTCGCGACGAGCAGCGCCGCCGTCCCGAGGTCCACGACCGCTACCCGGCCCAACTGCCACGTGACAACGGCCATGAGCGCGAGGGCGCCGACCGTCACGCCATCGAGGATCGACGCTACGAGGCCGGACTGCCGCAGGCGCGGCACGAAGGGACCGCTGGCGGCGACGAGGAGGAAGGCGGGCAGGAAGATGGCGAGCGTGGCGACGGCCGCGCCGGTCCAGCCCGCGAGCAGGTAGCCGATGAAGGTGGCCGTCGTGAAGACGGGTCCCGGCGTCACCTGTCCGACCGCCACCGCGTCGAGCAACTGGTGCTCGGTGAGCCAGTGCAGCCGTTCGACCAGATCGGCGCGCAGGAATGCCAGCAGCACGTACCCGCTGCCGAAGACCAGCGCGCCGATCTTCAGGAAGACGAGGAACACGCTCGGCAGCGTTACCGGCGTGCCGATGGCCCCTGCCGCGACGACCGGCGAGATCGGCAACAGCGCGGGGACGCTTCCCGTGCCGACCGCTCGCATCCCCCGCGCCACGGCGATGGTGATGCCCGAGACGAGCAGCACCGCCACGGGTGCCAGCCCGGCGAGGCTCAGCGCGGCGGCGGCCACACCGACCACGACCGACGCGACATCCTTGACGCCGGCCCGCCCGAGCCGCCACACCGCCTGGACGATGATCGCCACGACGACCGGCCGGATGCCGTAGAGCACGCCCGCTGTCTGCGGCAACGCGCCGAACCGCGTGTACATCCACGCGAGAGCCGCGACGAGCAGCGCAGCCGGGACGACGAAGCAGACGCCCCCGACGATCAGCCCGAGCCAGCCGGCGCGCACGTAGCCGAGGTAGATCGCCATCTCGCTCGAGCTCGGCCCGGGGAGGAGGTTGGCGGCGCCGAGCAGGTCGAGAAAGCGCTGGGGCGTGAGCCACTGCCGGCGGACGACCGCCTCGTCTTCCATCATGGCGATGTGGGCGGCAGGACCGCCGAAGGCGGTGAGACCCAGGCGTAGGAAGACCGCTGCGAGTTCGCGCAGCCGCGCCGCTCGGCGCTCCGGGGCGACGTGCGCTGGGCTGCCGGCGGCCGGCGCGCTCACGGCAGGGTGCCGGGTAAGGCAGACGAGCTCGTGGACCGCAGGACGTCGAGGGACCACGGGCCGGCGCCCACGATCAGCAGGAACAGCAGGCCCACGAGCATCGCGAAGTCGGTGCGCGCCTCCGACGCCATGCTCCAGAAGCCGTAGCGCGTCTGTTGGGGCAGCGTGAAGGGACCGTAGCCGTGGCCGAGGAGGATGGGGACCTTGGTCGAGAGGATCGCCACCGTGATGTCCACGAGCAGGGGAACCGTTGCCAGCCGGGTCAGAAGCCCGAGCACCAGCAGCGCGCCGCAGGCGATCTCGACCCCGCCGACGAACGGTCCCATCACCTCGGGCGCCGGAATGCCGATCCGAGCAAAACGCCCCGTCCCCATCACGGCAGGGAAGAGGAACTTCTGAATCCCCTCCTCGAAGAACACGAGCCCGACGAGCAGGCGAGTGAGGATCACCGCCCGAGGGCCGTGCGGAGATCGCCCCGTTCGGTCTTCGCGCATCTTGCCGTTGACCTCCTCGCCGGGAGCGGACAATCGCCGGCCCGAGGTGTAACACCCGCCTGAAGCTCGGGTCCATCTGGAGGCCAGGAGAGGAGGAACCGTCATGTCGATGCTTGATCGTCCGCTCGTGGTCTTGACGGCGGCGCTCTCGCTCGCCGCGGCCTCGAAACCAACGCGGCTGGCCGAGCCGAGCTACCTACCCGACGCGACGGCCTCGCGAGTGGTCACGGTCACGGAGGCGGGCGCCGCCGATGCCGGTATCACGGTGCTCACGGAGGCGGTCGCGATCAAGGAGACGGGACCTCGGGCAACCGTCTCGCGGTTCGGAGAGGTCTATGCATTCTCGCCCGCCTTCGTCGCCGTCCATCGCGATGAGCCGACCGAGATCAGCTTCTGGAATCTCCAGCCCGACGACGACCACGACTTCATGCTCGTCGGCTCCGACGCCCAGGTGCTGATGAAAATCCTCCTGCCGGCACTGCGGAAGACGACCTACATCTTCACGTTTCACGACGAGGGACTCTTCACGTTCTACTGCACGATGCACCAGCCCGAGATGAGCGGGCAGATTCTGGTCCTCCCGACGGCACAAGGTCGGCAAAGTAGCGACTGTCACGCGCAACGACCTCTCCGGCCGTGACGCCGACCGGCCGATGGAAGATCGGCCCGTCGTAGACGAAGGAGTGAAACTCGCCGTTCTCGCCGCAGGGATCGACCTCGGGCGGCAGGTCGCGGAGGAGTGCCGCGTCGATGGCGCGGCCGGCGAACTCGCGGCCCAGCTTGGTCCCGTCCACGCAGGCCAGGCGCGCTCGGAAGCCCAGGCCGATGAAGGTCCGCATCAACTCGGCCGTATCCCGATGCCAGATGGGAAAGAGACCCCGCATCCCGACCTTGGCGAGGTTGCGCTCCCGATAGGCGCGCAGGTCGGCGAGAAAGATGTCTCCAAAGGCGACCGTGCGGATGCCTCTCGCGCAGAAGTCAAGCATCGTCCGCTCCATCAGGGCCTCGTACTCCTCGTTGGTGCAGCGATCCGGTGGGAGATAGAGCTTGTGGAGCGGCACGCCGACCGCCGCTGCCTGTTGCTCGAGGAGTTCGACCCG